>JAFQIF010000174.1 GCA_017397695.1 Clostridia bacterium | reverse complement strand
CTGCCTGCATCCGGTGGCCTTCGCCGGCGCGATTCTGCATGTGATCGCGCACTCCCTGATCAAGAACGGCCTGTTCCTGTGCGCGGGCGAGATCAACCATCAGACCCACAAGACCTATGTCCGCGATCTGCGCGGCATCGGCAAGCAGATGCCCATCACCATCTGGTGCTGGACCATCGCGTCTCTGGGCCTGATCGGTATCCCGCCGACGGGCGGCTTCGTGAGCAAGTGGCAGCTGGCTACCGGTGCGATGGACGCCGGCATCGGTGCATTCGGCATCATCGGCCCGATCGTGCTGATCATCTCCGCCCTGCTGACGGCGGCCTATCTGCTGCAGGTGGTTATCAATGGCTTCTTCCCGGGCAAGGACTTTGATTACGACGCGCTGGAGAAGAAGGAGCCGGGCAAGCTGATGACCGTTCCGATGATTGTGCTGGCGGTGGGCGTCGTGCTGTGCGGCGTGCTGGCCCAGCCCCTGACCAACGTGATTGCCACCGCTGCGGCGGCGATTCTGTAAGGAGGGCGCCTATGCTTTGCCTTGCGGTTTTCCTTCCGATCATCGCGGGTCTTGCGATGCTGGTCTTCCCGCTGAAGACGCGCGGCCAGCGTGAGTGGGCGGTGGAGGGCGTCACGCTCTTTACCTCCTTCATCGTGCTGCTGTGTCTGGCGGAGCCGAAAGAGACCCAGACGGTCGCGTTCATGCTCATGCAGGATATGCCTATCGCCTTCAGGATTGACGGGCTCAGCAGCGTGTTTACGGCGCTGGTGGCATTCCTGTGGCCGCTGGCTGTGCTCTATGGCTTTGAATACATGGAGCACGAGGGCGGCGAGAATCACTTCTTTGCGCTCTATACCATCACCTACGGCGTAACCCTTGGCATTTCCACCGCGGCGAACATCATGACGATGTACATCTTCTATGAGTTCCTGACGATGGCGACGCTGCCGCTGGTTATGCACGGCACCAGCCGCGAGAGCGTGAAGGCGGGTCATCAGTACATGATCTACTCGTTCTTCGGCGCGGCTGTGGGCTTTGTCGGCGTGATGATTATCGTGGCCTTTGGCCAGGGCGGCACGTTCGCCATGGGCGGCGTGCTGAGCGAGGCGTTTGCTTCCAAGCATCCGCTGCTGCTGCGCCTGGGCTACCTGAGCGCGTACGTGGGCTTTGGCGTCAAGGCTGCCATCTTCCCGATGCATGCCTGGCTGCCCAGGGCCTCCGTTGCCCCGACTCCGGTTACCGCGCTGCTGCATGCGGTTGCGGTTGTCAAGTCCGGCGTGTTTGCGATCATGCGCGTAACGTACTTCAGCTTCGGCGCGCATCTGCTGCGCGGCACCTGGGCACAGCATATTGCCGTGCTGCTGGCTGTGCTCACGATTGTTTACGGTTCCACGATGGCTGTGCGCGAGCATCACTTCAAGCGCCGCCTGGCGTATTCCACGATTTCCAATCTGTCTTACATCGTGTTGGCTGCCTGCCTGATGACGGCGCAGGGCCTCACGGCGGCGCTCAGCCACATGGTCTTCCATGCGCTGATGAAGATCACGCTGTTCTTCTGCGCCGGCGCGGTGCTGGTGAAGGCCCACCGCACGCAGATCGAGAGCCTGCGCGGCATGGGCAATGTGATGCCGTTCACCTTTGCGGTGTATACGGTTGCGGCGCTGGCGCTGATGGGCACGCCGCTGCTGCCGGGCTTTGTGAGCAAGTGGATGATCGGCTCCGCTGCCGTTGCGGATGGATACTTCATGGGCTATCTGGGTGTAGCGGCGATCCTGGTCTCTGCGGTGCTGACGGCCATCTATCTGATGAGCGTTGCGTTCTTTGCGTTCTTCCGTCCGCTGGAGGATACGCATGGCCTTGAGGCAGGACGCAATTATGACCCGACCTGGCAGATGAAGTTGCCGCTGGCGATCCTCACGATCGCGATCGTGCTGTGCGGCATCTTCTCCAACAACATCATCAGCAGCCTGGCGGCCGTGTCCGCCGGCGTGATCTAAAGGAGGGAGGAAGACCATGACTCTCGCGTTTCTCGTCTTTTTCCCGATGATCGCTTCGGTGATCTCCTACGTCGCCGGCCGCTATAACAAGACGGCCCGCGACAACTTCGTGATCGTTTCCTGCCTGGTGACGTTGGCTGCCTGCGCGAAGGCACTGCTGGGCGTCGTGCAGGGCGAAGTGTATACGCTCACGATCCCGGGCTTCTGCGGCTTTGCGCTCAATTTTGAGCTCGACGGCTTCCGCGCGCTCTATGCGCTTATCGGCGGCGTGATGTGGCTGTGTACCAGCATGCTCAGCAAGCAGTACTTTGCCCATCACTACCACAACCGTAACCGGTACTATTTCTTCTATCTGATGACCCTGGGCGCGACGCTGGGCGTGTTCCTCTCCAGCGACCTGTATACGACGTTCATCTTCTTTGAGATCATGTCGTTCACGTCCTATACCTGGGTTGCACACGACGAAACCCCGGGCGCGATGCGCGCGGCGGAGACGTATCTGGCTGTCGCCATCATCGGCGGCATGGTTATGCTGGTTGGCCTGTTCATCCTGTACATGACGCTGGGTACGCTCACCATCTCCGAACTGCACCATGCGGCAGAGGAATGCACGAATAAGGGCGCGCTCTGGGCGGCAAGCCTGTGCATCCTCTTTGGCTTTGGCGCCAAGGCGGGCATGTTCCCGATGCATATCTGGCTGCCCAAGGCGCATCCGGTGGCTCCGGCTCCGGCTTCTGCGCTGCTCTCCGGTATCCTGACCAAGTCCGGTGTGTTCGGCATCATCGTGGTCTCCGCGAATATCTTCCGCGAGAGCAAGGCCTGGGGCAATATGCTGCTGGTGCTGGCGCTCATCACGATGCTCGGCGGCGCGGTGCTTGCTGTGTTCTCCGTGAACCTCAAGCGCACGCTGGCTTGCTCCTCGATGTCTCAGATCGGCTTTATCCTCACGGGTATCGCCATGAGCTGCCTGCTGGGCCATCACAATGCACTGGCGGCCCGCGGCGCGCTGCTGTACATGCTCAACCACTCGCTTTTCAAGCTCATCCTGTTCATGGCGGCGGGCGTGGTGTACATGCACCTGCATAAGCTGAATCTGAACGATGTGCGCGGATTTGGCCGCAGGAAGCCGATTCTGCACTTTGCGTTCCTGATGGGCGCCTTCGGCCTGATGGGCGTTCCGGGCTTCTCCGGCTATGTCTCCAAGACGCTGATCCATGAGAGCATCGTCGAATATGTCCATTTGCTCACGCATGACGGCCTGACCGGTGCTGCCACGCTGTATACCCTCGCCGAGTGGGTCTATCTCTTCTCCGGCGGTCTGACCGGCGCGTACATGATCAAGCTCTACATCTGCCTCTTCTGGCAGAAGCACCCGAGCGAGCAGATCTTCTACGACGCCAACAAGAAGTATATGACCTTCCTGTCCGGCCTTGCGCTGCTGGCCAGCGCGGTGCTCGTGCCGCTGCTGGGCGCGCAGCCGAACCTGACCATGGACGCGATCGCGGACTTTGCCGGCGGCTTCCTGCATGCGGGCACGCCTGAGCATCATGTGGAGTATTTCTCCTGGGTGAATCTCAAGGGTGCGTGCATCTCGCTGGGCATCGGCCTGATTGTTTATCTGTTCTTCATCCGCGTAAAGCTCATGCCCAAAGAAAATGGCACGCGCGTGTATGTGGATTTGTGGCCCGAGAAGCTGGATATTGAGGACCGCGTCTATCGCCCGGCGATCATGGGCCTGCTGAATTTCGGCGGCATCCTGGCGCAGATCGGCAACGAAGAAAAGCTGGAAAACAAGGTCTACTGGCCGGCGCTGCGCACGCTGTCCTTTGCGGGTGCAGTCACGGCGAAGGCATTTGGCGATGTGCTGGACTGGCTGGCGCTGATCTTCACCAATACGTTCCTGAAGATGAAGCACTATACCGAGACCGTACGCATCGGCAATATCTTCACCGATACGGTGGGCGGCTTTGCCGATAAGTGCGCCGAGGTGCTTAACCAGACGATCTTCCGCCGCCATCCGCATGCGCATCACTATACCGGCACGCTGGCTGGCTGGTGGAACGGCATGCTCGCGGCGATGCGCAGGATGACGCATACGATGAGCTATGGCCTGCTGCTCTTTGGCCTTGGCCTGTGCGTAACGCTGATCTACCTGCTGCTTTATTGATGATCTCTTTGCCGGGCGGTATCGCCCGGCATTTTTTGAAAACACTGCGGTAAAGCACCGCGAAGCGAAGAAGAGGTCTGGGGATTGCATCCCCGGGCAGGTTTTAGGGCGGCAGCCCTAACGTATTCCCCTGAGGAGGTTTCTGATGACCATTACTGATATGATTCGCCCCTTTGAGGCGCAGATGATCGCCGATAGGCGCTGGCTGCATGAGCATCCGGAGTTGTCTGGCAAGGAGACCAGCACAATCGACTATATCGTCAGGGTGCTGGAGGAGCTGCAGCTGGGCATCCATATTATCCCCAGCGGCGGCGTGATCGGCGTACTGAATGAACGGGCGGAGGGTCCATGCGTGCTGCTGCGCGCGGATGTGGATGCGCTGCCCATCAGCGAGAGCAGCGAAAATCTGGCGCAGGTGAAGCGCAGCATATCGCTCAATCCCGGCGTGATGCATGCCTGCGGACATGATGCGCATACGGCAATGCTGCTGGGCGCGGCGCGCACGCTGGCGGCAAGGCGCGAAAGCGTGCCGGGCTGCGTGTTGTTTGTCTTTGAGCGCGGCGAAGAGATCGGCGGAAAGGGCTTTTTGGAAAATCTGCTGCCGTATATCGATGAGCATTTCGACGTTGGCGCGTGCTACGCAACGCATGTGCGCTGGGATATTCCATCGGGCAAAATTGCTGTGCCGGAAGGCGTGGCGATGGGCGGTGCCTTCGGCTTTGATGTAACCATCCATGGACAGGGCGGCCATGGCTCACGACCTGATCTGGCGACAAGCCCCATCGACTGTTTCTGCGCGATCCATCAGCAGCTCAACGCGCTGCGCATGCGCGTGGTGGAGCCGGATCAGGTGCTCACCTATTCGCTGGGCCTGGTGCACAGCGGTGAGCAGAGCAACATCATTCCGGGTTTGCTGCGCTTTGCCGGTACCGTGCGTACATACGATACGGCGAAATCCGCCGAGCGGTTTGCAGCGGAAACGAGAAGGATCATCGATAGCATCTGTGCGGCATATGGCTGCACGCCGGAGTACACGCATTTCAGCCGCCCGCTGTATGAAACGCGCAACTGCGCGCAGGCGGCGGCGCTCGCCAAGCAGGCGATCATGAAAAATGTGGGCATGAGCGCTATGGCTGCCTGCCGGCCGTGGATGGCGAGCGAATCGATGAGCGCATATCTCAAGCTTTGGCCGGGCGTGCTGACGTTTACGGGCATCCAAAATGAGAAGCTGGGTACCGGAGCGAATCACCATACGCCGCAGTTCGACGTGGACGAGGCGGCGATGCTGCCGGGCGCGGCGGCAGCCTGTGCGTTTGCGCTGGATTACCTCACAGAGCGACCGGACTTTGGCTTTGCGCGCGATATTGTCAGCATGCAGGATCTGGTCAGCCGGTCGATCTGAGGCAGTTTCAGCCGTTGACAGCGGCGTATGGACGCGATACAATATACAGCTGTGCGATAGCACAGCTGTTTTTATGTAAAACCATGGCAGAACGGCGCGAAGCGTAATAAGGAGTCTGAGGGACAATGTCCCTCAGGCGGATTTGGGGGCGGCAGCCCTAACGTACCTGTGCGCGAAGCGCCGGAAAAAGGGTTCAGGTTTTGGAAACCGTTTCAAGCCGCAATAGCTGCCTTCTGCTCCGCTGCGGCTGCCGATGACCAGCGCTTCGCGATGGAGGAACGTATGGGGACGCCGGTCCGGGGCACTCGCATAGTCGCGCAAGCACTCCTTGCGATTCCCGACGCTTCGCCTGCCCGTTTCGTCCACTGGACGCGGCAGGCTTCGGTCACCCAATCTCCTGCACCCTTCTTCGCTTCGCGCCGGTATAAAGAGATTTGGAGAGAAAAATGGAAAACACCCGTGAAAACAAGATGGGCATCATGCCCGTAGGCAGGCTGCTCTTCAGCATGAGCCTGCCGATGATGGCGTCAATGCTGGTTATGGCGCTGTACAACATCGTCGATTCGATGTTCGTCTCCCGCATCAGTGAAAATGCGCTGACCGCGCTGAGCATGGCCTTTCCTGTGCAGAACCTGATGGTTGCGCTGTCGGCGGGCCTTGGCGTGGGCCTGAATGCCGTGCTTTCCCGCGCGCTGGGCGCAAAGGATCACCAGAGCGTGAATCGCGCGGCGACAAACGGTGTATTCCTGCTGCTCATCTGTGCGGCGGCATTCATGGCCATCGGCGCAACATGCACGCGCATGTACTTTGAAGCGCAGACGGATATCGCCGAAATTGTAGAAAGCGGCGTAACGTATACGTCCATCGTTACCGTGGGCAGCATCGGCCTGTTTATGGGTATCTTCTTTGAGCGTATGCTCCAGAGTACAGGTCGTACCATGTATACCATGGTCTGCCAGCTGACGGGCTCGATCATCAATATCGTGCTCGATCCGATCCTGATCTTCGGTTTGCTGGGCATGCCCAAAATGGGCGTGGCAGGCGCAGCGCTGGCTACGATTCTGGGCCAGTGGGCGGGTGCGAGCGTGGGTCTGTTCTTCTGCATCCGAAAGAATCCGGAGGTTTCGCTGTCCATGAAGGGCTTCAGGCCAAACGGCGCGATGATCCGCAGGATTCTGACCATCGGCGTGCCGTCGGTGATCATGCAGTCCATCGGTTCGGTGATGACGTTCCTGATGAATCAGATTCTGATTGCCTTCTCTGCGACGGCGGTGGCGGTTTTCGGCGTGTATTTCAAGCTGCAGAGCTTCGTGTTCATGCCCATCTTTGGCATGAATAACGGTACGGTGCCGATCGTCGCCTATAACTACGGCGCGCGCCGGCCGGACCGCATGATGCAGGCCATCCGCTATTCGATCACGGCGGCGATTGCAATCATGATCGCGGGCTGTACAGTGTTTCATGTGGCGACGGAGCAACTGCTCTCCATCTTCGATGCATCCGATGAAATGCTGCGCATCGGCGTTCCGGCACTGCGCATCATCTCGCTCAGCTTCCCGGTGGCAGGCTTCTGCATCGGCGCGGGCACGGTGTTCCAGGCGCTGGGCTACAGCATTTATTCGATGATCAATTCTCTTGTACGCCAGCTGGTGGTGCTCATTCCCAGCGCGTTTGTGATCGGCAGGATGACGGGCGACGTCACGATGGTGTGGTACTCGTTCGTGATTGCAGAGGTGTTCTCGCTCATCCTCAGCGCTTTCTATTTCAGAAGAATCTACAAAAACGTGATCAAGCCTCTCGGCAGAGAATAAGAGCAGCCGGACTCCTTCGGGAGCCCGGCTTTTGCTATGCCTTGAGGGATTGCAGCGTCTCGTCGAACATGGTCTGCCATTTGGAAAAATCCATGTTGGGTACATAGAAGGTTTCCAGCTCGTCGTGCAGCGACTTGGCTTGTGCCAGCGCGTTTACAGCGTTTTGCGTGTGCCTGGCGGCTGCGCTGCGGGCCTGTTCGAGCGCGGTCTCGTGGCGCAGCAGGCTGCCCGGGTACAGACAAGCGGCAAAATCGAACGTCTGCTCGGCGGCAAGCGTGTCGCTAGTGGTGATGAGCATGGACAGCGCGGGAATGGTGAGATGGAGCAGGCTGCCGGGCGCCATTGGAGATAGATGCTCCCAGACGGCGAGCCCGGCAGCGCGGGCAGCACGGCTGACAGCCTGCAGCGCAGGCGTCAGATCCATGGCGAAATGGCCGGTCAGGCGGATGACGCGGCTTTGTGCCTTCTCGGTAAGCAGGCATAGCCTGCCTTTGGGCGTGATGGCATCGGTGATGATGCGACGGGCTTTGCCTGCTCCACCTGCGGAGGAATCGGTAAGGACGGAAGAGATGAGCGCTGCCGTGATGCGCGTGATGCGGGCTTCGTCCATGCAGGCAGCAGCGAGGGCTGCGTTATCCCGATTCAGCGCCCAGGCGGCCTGCATACAGGCGCGCGCGCGGCGAGAACAGGCGGCATGATCCGCCATACATGCGCGGATATGGCTCAGACGCGAGCGCATGGCTGCTTCGTCCAGACAAGCGCCGAGATTGACGATGCTGTCGCGCGCGCCGGGATAAACAGGATCTATGGTATGCGGAGCCGTGCCGTCGAGGATGAGCACGCTGCGCCCGGGCAGCACGACGGCGTCCAGACTGTCCGGATCGCCGGAGCAGAAGCACAGCGTGGATTGCTCGTCGTGTGTGGTCAGCGCTGCGTGGATACGGCGCATGAAGGTTGACTTGCCTACGCCGGGCCCGCCCTTGAGGATGATCATGCGGTGCAGGTCCTTTTCATCGATCAATTGCGCGAAGCAGGAGATAAAGCCTTCGGGGCCCATGGCGCCCGGAAACAGCGCGGTGCTCAACAGCATCCCTCCAGTCAGAGATTGGCGTGTCGCCATCGCTCACAGGCTATGAGATGTACGGCATTTTCATACACAGAAAAAGAGCGGGAAACGTCGTTCCCGCTCTTTGCGTGATGCAATTACTTCCTGCGGATCATCTTGACAATCACGAAGATTACAATGAGGATCAGCAGAAGAATGAGCAGCCAGATGCTCAGGGAGAAACCGCCCTTATCAGCGGAAGCCTCACTGGCCTGATCAGCCTGTGCGGCAGGCGCTTCGGTAGCCATGGCGGTTGTTTCCGGTGTAGGCTCGGCAGTGGGCTCAGCGGTCGGGGTGGCCGTGGGCTCAGCAGTCGGGGTGGCCGTGGGCTCAGCGGTCGGGGTAGCCGTGGGCTCGGCGGTCGGGGTGGCCGTGGGCTCGGCGGTCGGGGTGGCCGTGGGCTCAGCGGTCGGGGTGG
>JAFQIF010000173.1 GCA_017397695.1 Clostridia bacterium | reverse complement strand
TAGCCCGGGGAATAGTCCGTGCCATACATCAACTGGTTGTCACGGAAATAGAGGTAGAGGAGGAACCACCACGCATGGCCCAGCGCTCCCGCAGCATAGAACGCTGTCGCCCAGCGCCTGCATGATGCCCATGCAGCTGCTGTACTATGGATATATACCAATTCTTGCCATGCCTATGAATCTGCTTTGCGGTGTTTGCTTGCCGGTCATGATGCTGGGCGGATGGACCGTGGTTGCGGCAAGCGAGGTTTTGCCGGCAACGGTAGGTGCAGCAGCTTCTTTACTTGGGTGTTTTTCTTCCATGCTTGGGAACGTATGCGCAGCGGCGGCGAAGATTCCATGGGGAATTGTGCGGCTGCCGGCGCCCTATGAAGGGACGATCATCATTGCACTTGCTTTCCTGTTCTTAGTCAGCAAGCAGGTGTATGTCCGTGCAAAGAGAAGAAGAATGGCTTTGGTTCTGTTAGCATCACTGATTCTCCTTTATTTACCCAGATTTGATCCGGCACTCAGGTATGTACAGCTTGACGTTGGACAGGGTGACAGCGCAATAATCAGAAAGAACCGTCAGGCCATTCTGCTCGATGTCGGACCAGAAAACGAATATGCTGCGCTTCATTACCTACGCCATGAAGGTCTGTTCGTAGATGCGGTGATTCTGTCTCATGCGGATGAGGATCATGCTGGCGCGCTGCAGACGCTGCTTGACTCTGAGGTGACGTTTGATAGAATTGTGATGCCTGTCGGAGCGCTTGAGGACATGAGTTCACAGGCTGTTGCCGATGCGATGACCAAAGCGCAGGAGAAAGCGGTTTCCTTTGAATTCTATGAGAAAGGAGATAAAGTGACAGCAGGCGGTTTTGCATTCTCTGTGCTGTCTCCTGATGCGGATATGAAAGGCAGCAATGAGCGTTCGCTGGTGCTGTATGCGGATTTGGAAGGGATGCGACTGCTTACGCTGGGCGATTTGCCGCAAAAGTGTGAAATGGATAAGGTGCCGGGATGTGATATTCTCAAGGTTGCGCATCATGGAAGCCGTTACGCGACTAGCCGTGAATTGCTTGAACAGGCAAGACCGAAAATAGCGATCATCAGTGTTGGAAGAAACAGTTATGGACATCCTGCCGACAGGGTAATTCTTGACCTGAACGATATTGGTGCTCGGATATTCAGAACCGATCAGAATGGCTGCATAACAATTTGGCTGGATAATCAGGAGCTAAATAAAATGGCAGCTTATGTGACGCCATGACATTCAGAAGGCGTATGAGTGCAAATACAAGGATACCACAAAAATACATGCGGTCTATTCGCGAAGGCAGGAAAACGGGAAGAAAGAGCGAAATGAACTAACGTTAAAATGAAATGATGTTAACCGTCTTTTTGATATGCTGAAAGGAAGGAAAACAATGTACGCAATTGTGACGGATTCCTGTTCCGATTTGAACCGTGAATTGATTGCCGGTTTTGATGCTCTGACTATTCTGCCGATGAGCTATACGATTTCCGGCGAAACCAATACGCAGGCTTTTTATGATGAGGATATCATCAAAGCGTTCTATGACAGGCTGCGCGCAGGCGAGAATTGTACGACGGCGCAGGTTTCTCCGGGAGAGTTCTACGAGGCCTATAAGCAGCTTGCTGAGCAGGGAAAACAGGTGCTGTCCATCCAGTTTTCCTCTGCGCTTTCCGGAACGCATTCTGCGGCGTGCATGGCGCGTGAAATGGTATTGGAAGAGTATCCGGATGCGGTTATTGAAGTTGTGGATACCCTTGGCGCAAGCGCCGGTGAGGGACTCATGGTGTATGACGCGCTGCAAAATAGAGAAGCGGGCATGACCATACTGGAAAATGCGGCATGGCTGCGTGAGCGTGTTCAGAATTATGTGCAGTGGTTTACGGTGGATGATCTGCAGTTTTTAAAGCGTGGAGGCCGCTGCTCGCCGTCTGCCGCATTCTTCGGTTCAATGCTGAGCATCAAGCCGGTGCTGCATGTCGATGAAAGTGGAAAGCTGATTGCGCGTCAAAAAGTGCGCGGGCGTCATCAGGCGCTCAAGGCGCTCGCTTCCAAGTTTGGAGAGTTGAACAGTGCGGTTGATCAGGTGATGTTCATTAGTCATGCAGACTGCTATGGGGACGCTATGTTCCTGAAGAAGCAGCTGGTGGAAGGATATGGCTGTTCGGCCGATAAGATTATCCTGAGCAATATCGGTCCTGTCATCGGCAGTCATTCCGGTCCGGGAACAGTTGCATTCTTTTTCCGCGGAAAGGACCGCGGCTGATGCATGAGCAGATGATGCGCGCAGCGCTTTTGCAGGCCAGACTTGCGGAGCAGCAGGGCGATGTACCGGTTGGCGCTGTGATGGTGTGCAATGGAGAAACCATTTCCAGCGCACACAACGAACGAGAAGCGACCGGAGATCCTACGGCGCATGCAGAGGTACTGGCCATCAGGCGTGCGGCTGATACGCTTGGAAGAAGGCGGCTTGACGGGTGTACGCTCTACGTGACGCTGGAACCTTGCCCGATGTGCGCGGGCGCTATTGCCATGAGCGGTGTTGATCGCGTTTACTTTGGCGCATACGATCCGCGCATGGGCTGTGCGGGAAGCGTATATGCTTTGCCTGAAGATCCTGCCTTGGGCGCCGATGTGCAGTGTTCAGGCGGTTTGCTCGAGATGGAATGTGCTGAACTGCTGCAGGACTTTTTCGCTGCAAGGCGCTGAGTCGTTTTCGGGTTCGTGGACTTGACGAGCTTTGATAAGCGCATTATAGTATTCTGCATACAGATACAACCGGCATCGACCGGGGAAAGTACAGGGAATACCAATGGGAGATAAGAAGCCATTTGTTACGCTTGAACAGGCCAGAGAGATGGCCAAGGCGTATCCGACTCCATTTCATATTTACGATGAAGCCGGCATCAGAAACACTGCCCGTTCGCTGAAGGCCGCGTTTTCCTGGAATCCGGGATTTAAAGAATACTTTGCGGTGAAGGCTACGCCGAACCCTGAAATTCTGAGAATCCTGCGTGAAGAGGGGTGCGGCGTAGATTGTTCTTCTGAAACGGAGCTGATGCTTTCCAAGGCAGTAGGCTTTTCGGGTGAGGAGATCATGTTTTCTTCGAACGAAACGCCGGCTAGTGAGTTCGCGCGCGCGCATGCTCAGGGTGCAATCATCAATCTGGATGACTATACGCTGATAGAGACCATGGAAGAGGCGTGCGGCATACCGGAAACGGTCAGCTGCCGCTTTAATCCTGGCGGTGAATTCGCCATCGGCAATGACATTATGGACCAGCCCAAGGACGCCAAGTACGGAATGACCCGTGCGCAGCTCACGCAGGCCTATCGT
>JAFQIF010000172.1 GCA_017397695.1 Clostridia bacterium | reverse complement strand
GGGGACATTGTCCCCAGACCCCTTCTTCGCTTCGCGGCGGTTTCAAGCTGCTTAGTGAACTAAATATCCCTAATCACGCATAAAGAAGCACGCGCTGACCTCTCGGGTCGGCGCGTGCTTATCTTAATTTCCCTCAAACTGATCGCTCATCCAGTCATGCTCTCTGATCCGATCATAATCCTCATCCGTAATCGTCAGGATCGTGCCGTGCTTGAAACCGTAGGGGAAGGAGAAGAGTGCTCCCTGCGCCTGTTCCGTGTCCGCCCGCGCTGCGCTGTATCGCGTGAATACGCCGGATGCGATGTCGCGGCTCAGGAAGGGTACGTATCCCTGTCCTCTGCCGCGTACGCCGTAATAATCGATGAACAGACACCAGCGCCCATCGTCGAGCTGCACGGCGGTAGGCGCTTCGTACAGGGCGCTTTGGCAGTCCTTCATGCTTTCGTCAAACGCATGCACCCGTTCGAACGGCCCCGCTGCACTGCCGGACCGGAGCAGAATGATCTTCTCGGGATTGCCTTCGCTCTTGACAAACAGATAATACTGTCCATCCTGCTCGTACATGGCGGAGTCGATCACGCCGCTGTCCTCCTTTTTATACAGAAGAGAGGGCGTGGTGAACGAAGAGAAATCCCGGGTACGGCAATACCAGATTGCTTTGCGCTGGTAGCCGTCGGCGCTGTGGGAGGAAGACCAGTGCAGCACGTAGTCGTCCTGCGCACGATCGTAAAGGATATCCGGCGCCCACATGCAGCCGAATTCCGGTATACCCACATCGATGAGCCGCTGTTCGGTCCAGTGAACCAGATTCTGCGATTCCCAGACGGACAGGCGCCGGCTTCCTTTTTGGCTGATTTCGTCCCAGGAATGATGATAGTCGTTTCGCATGCCATAGGCGAGACTCAGATCCGTAGCGACGATCACGAAACGACCGGTATGATGGCAGCGGCAGATTGTGAAATCACGCGCACCGCGGCAGCCGTAGTATGTCCACAGCACGGGCTGTCCGCCGTTTACGGCTTCCCAGTGAAAGCCGTCGCGGCTCAGGCCAAAGTAGACCTGCTCGCCGTCGGGCGTAATCTTTTCGCGGAAATGAACAAACAGATAGGCGCTCATAGCGGTATCCTTTCCGGATTATCTCAGGGAAAAGGCGGGATGATCGTGTACGTACTCCGGCAGTTCTTCGAAGCCCTCGTAGGTTTCGCAGTCGCAGCCAATGTAGTCGGCGTTCACAAAGCCGGAATTGACGGCATAGCCCTCTTCGTTGTAGATGCGGATGTTGGCGTAGTATTTGTTTTTGTACATCACCACGTCGATCAGCTGGAACTCGGTGCCCGGGCCGACCTTGCCGTCCGTGCCGAAGGGATAGTAGGCTACGCGGCTCTTACCCTTGGCAGGCGTATCCCACAGGGTCACCTGCCTGCCGTAGCAGTGCACATGGCCGTATTCCTTGCAGCCCTCGTCCGGACAGGAGGAAGGAACGACGCCGTCCCAGCCGTCGGTATAGGCGTAGATATGCGTGGACAAATGCTCGGCGGCCTTTTTGCTGCCCAGCTTTTCGCAGGCGGGCGTTTTTGCGGCCAGCGCGGTTGCGCTAAGGAGCGCCAGACAGAACGTGAGCACACAAGCAATGCGGATTTTCATAACAATTCCTCCAGATTTTATACTGATTCTATCATACCACGAACCGGATACGCCTGCAACGGCCAATCGATCGATGAAAAGCGGGAGGTGACTATGCTGCGGCCACAAAGGAAAATGGGCTGTGAATGGCGTATTAAACTAAGAATCGGGTTTGGCTGATGCATTCGTGCAAAGGAGAGAGCATCATGAAATTCACCAACGGATACTGGCTGAACAAGCCGGAATATGATATGCATTTTGCCGTGCAGTGTGGCTCGGCGGTCATCGCGGAGGATGCGCTGCGGGTTTTCTGCCCCTGCGTGCCGGTCAGCGGTCGCGGCGATATGCTCAACCATGCGGCGCTGACGGTCACCTTCACTGCGCCGATGGAAGACGTCATCCGCGTGACGGTGGAGCATCATCGCGGCACGATGAAGCGCGGACCGCATTTTGAGCTGAGCGAGCGCCCGGTCAGGCCAGTGATCAGCGAGACGGATACGGAGTATATCTTCAAAAGCGGCAGGGCAAAGGCTGTTGTCAGCAAGGGTTATCAGAACTGGTGCGTCAGCTATCTGGGCGACGGCGCGCTGCTCACGCGTTCCGAGTATCATGGCATGGCGCATGCCTGGCGCAGGACGGACGGAAAGGAATACATGATCGATTCGCTGAATCTGGACGTCGGCGAACGCGTGTATGGCCTGGGCGAGCGGTTTACGGCCTATGTCAAGAACGGCCAGACAGTGGATATCTGGAACGGAGACGGTGGTACATCCAGCGAGCTTGCCTATAAGAACGTGCCGTTTTATATGACCAACCGCGGTTACGGTGTGCTGGTAGAAAACTCGGGCGATGTAAGCTTTGAGGTGGCCAGCGAAAAGGTGGAGCGCGTGCAGTTCAGCCTGCAGGGGCAGAAGCTGGTGTATGATATCATCTACGGCGGCACGCCCAAGGGGATTCTGGAACGGTATACGGCGCTGACAGGCAGGCCTGCGCTGCCGCCGGCATGGAGCTTTGGCCTGTGGCTGTCTACGTCCTTTACCACCAGCTACGATGAAAAGACGGTGACCAGCTTCATTGACGGCATGGCGCAGCGCGGCATCCCGCTGAGCGTGTTCCATTTCGATTGCTTCTGGATGAAGGAAAACCACCTGACCGACCTGACCTGGGATCCTGATACATTCCCGGAGCCGGAGGCGCTGCTTAAGAGGCTTAAAGCGCGAGGGCTGCATATCTGCTGCTGGATCAATCCTTACATCGCTCAGGAGAGCAATATGTTCGACGAAGGCGTGGACAAGGGATATTTTATCCGCAAGGAGAACGGCGACGTATGGCAGACGGACATGTGGCAGCCCGGCATGGCGATTCTGGATGTGACCAATCCGGAGGCCTGCCGCTGGTATACGGATAAGCTGCGCGCGCTGATGGATATGGGTGTGGACTGCTTCAAGACAGATTTCGGCGAGCGCATTCCGGTGCGCGGCATCGTCTGGCACGACGGAAGCGATCCGCTGCGCATGCATAATTACTACGCCTATCAGTACAACAAGCTCGTCTTTGAAGCGATTGAGCAGCATCGCGGCAAGGGAGAAGCGGTGGTGTTTGCACGCAGCGCGAGTGTGGGCAGCCAAAGGTTCCCGGTGCACTGGAACGGCGACAGCAGCGCGACGTTTATGAGCATGGCGGAAACGCTGCGCTCCGGACTGAGCATTTCGCATTCCGGCTTCGGCTTCTGGAGCCACGATATCGCCGGATTTGAGCAGACGGCCAGTGCGGACGTCTACAAACGCTGGGCGGCGTTCGGCCTGCTTTCCAGTCATTCCCGCCTGCATGGTTCGCAAAGCTACCGGGTGCCGTGGCTCTTTGATGAGGAAGCCTGTGATGTGGTGCGCAGATTTACAAGGCTCAAAAACCGTCTGATGCCTTATCTGTATGCGGCAGCGGTAGAAGCGCATGAACGCGGCGTACCGGTTCTGCGGCCGATGATGATGGAATTCCCGGACAACATCGCCTGTGAAACATGCGATACGCAGTATATGCTGGGCGAAAACCTGCTTGTTGCTCCGGTGATGCATGAGGATGGGCATGTGGATTATTATCTGCCGCATGGCACATGGACAAACATCCTTTCCGGCGAGGCTGTGCGGGGCAATACCTGGCTGCGGGAGACGCACGATGTTCTCTCCCTGCCGCTGATGGCGCGGCCGGGCAGCGTGATTGCGCTGGGCGCCGTGGATGACAGACCGGATTACGACTATACCGATGGGCTGGAGCTGCACGTATTTCAGCCGGAGGACGGCGAAATCGTGGTCAGGATACCCGATATATATGGAAAGACGGATACGGTATACACCGTGAAAACCTGCGGCGGCGAGGTGACGGTCAGCACCGTCGGCACAAAGCCATACAGCGTGATTGTGCACCGATAAGGGACAGAAGAATACAGGAGAGGAAAAAGCATGTATACGAAACAGGATCTGATGGAACACCTGCGCGAGATGGGTCTCAAGCCCACGGATGCGGTGATGATGCATTCGTCTATGAAGGCGATCGGCCCGGTGGAGGGCGGTGCGGATACCGTGCTCGATGCGCTGATGGAATACTTTGCGCCGGGCTTGCTGATGCTGCCCACGCATACCTGGGCGCAGATGAACCCGAACTACAATGTCTTTGATCCGAAGACGGAGCCTGCCTGCGTGGGCATTCTGCCCAATTTGTTTATGAAGCGGCCGGGCGTTGTTCGCTCGCTGCATCCCACGCACAGCATCGCGGCATACGGACCGGATGCGGCGGCGTATGTGGCGGGCGAGGAAAACTGCACCACACCCTGCTCGAAGGGCGGCTGCTGGGAGCGCCTTCGCTCAGTCGGGGCGAAGGTGCTGCTGGTAGGCGTGACGCATGCGCGCAATACGTATATCCATGCGGTAGAAGAATGTCTGGACGTGCCGGAGCGACTGGCAGAGAAACCGGCCTACTTCACAGTGATCATGCCGGACGGCACGGAAAAAGAGGTCATCCAGTACCGCCATTACAACGTGAACGAGCCGCATGTTTCGGAGCATTTTGTCAAGCTGCATGACGGCTATCTGGAAACCGGAGCGTCTGTACAGGTGCGCCTGGGCGATGCGCAGTGCCTGCTGTGCGACTGCGACGCGCTGTACCGCACGACGGAGAAGGTGCTGGCCCACGAGATCAACTGTTTCCTGGATCGCGATGAAATCCCTGCGGCATGGTGGCGCGACTGAAATAAGCATAAAAAAACAGAGCGGTTTGCGGTAAATCGCTCTGTTTTCTTATGCCTTTTATTCTTCTGCAAGGGCTTCTTCTGCGGCAGCAGCATCTGCCGCGAAGGCCATGGCGTCAAAAGCGCTGGCGTTGTCCATGGTCCTGGTGACGCGCTTTTTGTATTCCATGGGCGTGATGCCGTAGCGCTTGCGGGACGCACGCAGGAAGCTGCTGTAATCGGAGAAGCCGCTTTCCGTGCAGGCGTCCAGCACGGTTTTGCCCTCGGCGATCGCGAACTGGCAGTGCTGCATGCGCAGGTTGGTCACATAGCTGTGCACGCTCTCCATCGTGTATTCCTTAAAGACGCGGGAGAGATGGCTGCGGCTGACATACGTGTATTCTGCCAGCTTGCCCACCGTCAGATCGGGATCGTCGTAATGAGCCTGAATGTACTTGACGGCTTTTTCCACCAGTGCGCTGGTGGCATTGGGGCGTATCTGGTTGTCGTCCAGCTGAATCTGGCGGATGATCATCATCAGTTCGCACAGCTGCGCCTGCAGCATGCGCGTACGGATGGATTTGTCCATGGTGGATGTGCGGCTGATTCGGGTAAACAGGCCGCGGATATCCCAGGCGGAGACGATATCTGCACTGAAGATGATGGGCTCCTTGGCGCTGAGAATATCTGGAAATCCGACGGCTTCGGCAGTGGAACGCCACAGTGTTTCGTCTACTTTGAGGAGGAGGCGCTCAGATACATCGGGGCCGATGTTGAATTTGCCGGAATGGAAGACCTCGTCCGGGAAGATGATCAGCTCGCCCGTATGCAGATGATACAGGCTGCCGTTGGCGGAGTAGAGCACCTCGCCGCTGATGGGAAGTATGGCTTCGTAGTAGGGATGGGAATGCAGAACGGACTCTGTGTTGGTCTTGTTGGTGTACCAGGTGACGTCAACCAGATCCGCGCACAGACGTTCCCGGGCCATTTCCTCGGTCATGAGGTAATCTGTGATGTGGTTGAATTTTCGGATCATGCTGCGAAACCTCCAGAATGTTGACGTAAATGAACAGATTCCTAGTGCCATTATAGCAGATCAAGCACAAATTGCAATGTTTTTGAGACAAAAAACAGAGCGCCAGCATCGCAAAGCTGGTATTCTTTTATCAGTGAATAGTGGCGAAATCGGGAAAAGACATATAGAATGTTTATATATTAACAAAGCGATGCGAAATAAGCAGAGCTAATATTAATGTACGCTTTTTTTGAAGTAAATGTTTCCGGGTTAACGGATTTCCATTGAGGAGCATCTATGAAAAGCACGCATGCTTACTTTGAAGCGGTCATGGTGTATGATGACGACACCATCCGCAGGATGTTCAAAACCGAATACTACACCTATGAAAAGCTGCGCCTGATCGGACGTTATGTGCTGGCGATTGCGCTGGTGGCGGCTGCGCTTCTTGGCAGTCTGCCGACGATTCCGCAGGCGATCTGCCTGATGATCGGCGCATGGCTGTTTGTCACGCCGGATTTTCCCAGCAAGGTGCGCGCCGAGGGCGTCATTCAGCACCGCGGTGGCCAGAAAAGCAGCGTGACGCTGACCTTTGACGGCAAGCAGATCGGAATCGGCAATGGAATGATGATTCCCTACACGGCTGTAGAGCATCTGATCGAGGATGAGAAATTCTACTATATCTTCCGTGATAAGCAGACGGCCGTGATGGTGCCCAGAAACGGCGTGACTGTGGGCAATCCGGAGGATTTTCGCGGGTATATCGAGCAGAAGACGGGCAAGCAATTTGAAAGCACCAAGAATCTGCTGAACATGAACCTCAAGGACCTGATGGCGCTGATCCGCGCCGAAATCGCACAGAGAAAGAACAAGAAGTCCTGATGTGCGGTGGATGAATTCTGCCTTGCGGCGGCTGATAAGCCGGCGTAAAATAAAAAAATGGAGGTATCCCTACCATGACCAAGAAGATTGCTGCGATTCTGTTCGCCGCGCTCCTGCTCGTTGTGTCCTGCTCCGCGCTGGCTGACGAGACCTTCAACCTCAAGCTCGGCCACAACCTGGCTGAGGACCACGCGGTGCACATTTCCCTGACCGCGTTCGCCGCTGACGTCGCTGAGAAGTCTGCTGGCACCATCAACATCCAGATCTTCCCGAACGGCACCCTGGGCAGCGAGTCCGATATGATCTCTCAGGTTCAGTTTGGCATGCTGGACATGGCGAAGGTTTCCGCGTCCACCCTGGGCAACTACAACAAGCTCTACAATGCTTACTCTGTGCCGTACGTCTTTGACAACCAGGAGCACTACTACTCCGTCATGGACGGCGAGATCGCCAATGAGCTCTACATGGCCACCGAGGGCGACGGCTTCATCGGCCTGACCTGGCTCGACTCCGGCTCCCGCTCCTTCTACACCAAGGACAAGGCCATCCGCGTGCCGGCTGACCTCAAGGGCCTGAAGATCCGCACCATGGACTCCCAGATGGCCATCGACATGATGAACAACCTGGGCGGTTCCGCGACCGTTATGGGCTACTCCGACATCTACACCGGCCTGCAGCAGGGTGTTATCGACGGCGCTGAGAACAACGTGACCGCGCTGCGCGACCACGGCGACGTCGCCAAGTTCTACTCCTTCGACGAGCACACCCGCATCCCGGATATCGTCGTTCTGTCCGCTGACGTCTGGAACAGCATGTCCGACGCTCAGAAGGAAGTTCTGAAGACCTGCGCTCAGGCTGCCACCGACGAGTACAAGACTGCCTGGAAGGCTTTCGAGGACGAAGTTCTGGCCGCTGCCGTGAACAACAACGGCGTTGAGCTGGTCCGCGACGTGGATATCGCTGCGTTCCAGGCTGCTGTTGCTCCGATCTATGACAACCTGAAGGCCACCGAGCCGGACGTCTACGCGGTCGTCGAGAAGATCCGCGCTGCTGCCGCTCAGTAAGCTGAATATTCTTTAGACTTGTCTGAATGAGTCGATCAGGGGGCAGTCCTGAAAGCCTCCCGGCTTTCGGGGCTGCCCCTTCTTATATCGACCGTGATTTGACTAGAGAGAATCGAGGAGATACACCGTGAAAAAGTTCAACGCTATGCTGGATAAGGTGATGCGCTTTATCATGGCCGTCGCCATGTTCGCCCTGCTTGCGGGCGGCACCTGGCAGATCTTTACCCGCTGGATCCTCAGGGATCCCTCTACCGTTACCGACGAGTTCCTGCGCTACGTGCTGATCTGGGCTGCCATGATCGGCTCTGCGTACTGCTTCTACCGTGACGAGCACCTGTGCTTTGACCTGTTCAAGTCCAAGGCGAAGGGTACGGCCGGTCTGGTTCTGAATACCGTCATCGAACTGCTGGTTCTGGCGTTCATTGCCTATGTCTTCGTCTATGGCGGCTGGAAGCTGACCATGAAGGCAACCAACCGTTCTTCCGTTATGCAGATTCCGTTCCGTCTGCTCTATTCCATCCTGCCGATTTCCGGCGCGTTCATCGTGCTGGGCCGTATCGTCAGATTCATCGACGTGAACGTCGTCAAGAAAGGATGAGTGAAGCATGGTTGTTCAGTCTACTCTGATCCTGTTCGGATCCTTCTTCGCTATGCT
>JAFQIF010000171.1 GCA_017397695.1 Clostridia bacterium | reverse complement strand
GCGATGGCGATGGCGTCATAGGTCGATACGCCCAGATCTGCTGTCATATACAGCGCCGAGCCAAAGCAGATGATCACAATGCCCACCAGCAGGCAGACCACGCGCACAAGCATAGAGGGCGCAACGATCACCGCCTGCAGGAATTCATAGGTATACTCGGTGATATAGCCAAGCAGAAAGAGATTGATGAACGTTGCCAGGCCGATCTTGCTGCGGTCCACAATCAGGCTGAAGGAAAGCAGCAGCAGATTGACGATGACATACAGCGTGCCAAACGAGATGGGAATCAGCTTGTCCAGGCCGCTCATCAGGCTCTGAAAGGGATCGACGCCCAGCGCCGCAAGCTTGAAAATGCCGACGCTGACAGCGCAGATGACCACGCCGCACAGCGACATCAGGATTCTTCTGGATTTCATATCGTGTGCTCCTTTGTTATTTGCCGAACTGCGTGCGCAGCAGCGCTTTGCCGCAGATGGTGGCGAAGATGGTTTCTTCCGCGCGAAGGATGGCTTCCTCGCTGGATTGATTCTCATACAGATTGACCAGGAAGTCGGCTTCGATGAGAATCTGGTGATCCATGCCCAGGATATCGGTATAGGTGTGATGGCGGCTGACGAGCCGGCAGACGCGTGCGGTCACATCTGCATCATAGCCCAGGGCAGAGAGCAGCTTTTCTGCCTCGGCCGGACCGAGCTCTTCCTGATGGACGCCCGCGTCGTCGCCATACACGCGCAGAGATGGCAGGATGCCGATGTCATGGACGATGGCGGCGGTCTCAAGGATATGCTGTGTGCGCGCATCCAGCCCCTCCTGCATGCCAATGAGGCGCGCAAAAGCATGGACCTTGAGGAAATGCTGGATCAGATGCGGATTGCCGCGGTCGTATTCCATCATGCGCAGGATCAATTCGTTGTTCATGGAATGCTCCTTGTGAAAATGGGATGATATGATTATGGCATCCGGCGCGGGCTGCGTCAAGCGCAGAATGACGAATGATATAGAAAAAAGGCTTCACAGAAGCCTTTGATGCGATGCAAAGAATCAGGCGGCAGACTTGCTCTTGCCGCCGCGGGTCAGCTTGATATACAGAGAAAGTGTGATCGGGAAACCGAACAGACCCAGCAGACCAAAGAGCTGAAGGCCGACGAACATGCTGATGAGCGTGACCAGCGGATGCAGGCCCATCTGCTGGCCGACCAGCTTGGGCTCGACGATATTGCGCACGACGAGCATCACGATATACAGCGCGGCGATGCCGATGCCCATGCGGTAATAGCCCAGCACGGCGGCGATGATCGCCCAGGGGATGAGCACAAGGCCCGTGCCCAGAATCGGCATGATATCGATCACGGCGACCAGCAGCGCAAGGCCCACGGCATAGGGCACATCCAGCAGAATGAAGCCGATGCTCAGCTCCACAAAGGACAGGCCCATGATGGTGATGTAGGAGGCCAGAATCTTGCGGATGGAATCTACGCCCGTGGTGAACGTGGCGGAAACCGTATTGCGGAAACCCGTGGGAAGCTTGGATTTGACATAGCCGAGGATATGATCAAAATCCAGTGCGGCAAAGCACGTGGAGACAACTGCGACGATAACCGTCAGGATGACGGTCGGCAGGCCGGTGATGATATTCGATACCAGGCGTACGGCATAGACGGAGATGCTGGAGATCATCTTCTCCAGGCTGGAAACCAGCTCACGGCTCACGCGGTCGACGATATCGACGATATCAGGATCATAGTCCTGCAGCTGCAGTTCAATAGCGTCCAGGCTTTGCGATACATAGGGAATGATTTGCTTGGCAAAGACCGGAATCTGCGGCACAAAATGTTCCAGCGCGGAGATGATCTGCAATCCGGCCACCAGCACGGCGACAAACAAAATGCAGTAGAACACGATGGTCAGCAGCAGCGCGGGAATGCGCTGGGGCAGATGCGTCTTTTTGGCGAGCGCTCTTGCCGGACGCTGAAGCCCCCAGGCCACCAGAATGCCGAAGATAAACGGACTCAGCGGCGGGAACAGATAGCGAATAAACAGAAGTATCAGAATGATGATTACGGCATAATACGCTGCGTGAATCAGAAAGTCCTTTTTCTTTTCTACATTCATGCGTCTATCCTCCTGTGCCTGATCATGCATCATCAGTATATCATATGAATGTTACGGGAATGTGTCCAAATCGTTAATGCTGACATTATTCTGGCAACGATGTGATGATCCGGCATAGAAAGCAAAAAGGCGGCCGGAAGGCCGCCTGAGAATGGATTGATCAGATTGTGCCGCTGAATCCGGCAACAACGAGATCCACCTGATCGCGCAGCTGCGTGAACAGATCGGTCAATACGCTGCCGGCCTGCATACGCGTTTCGCATTGCGTGACGATATCGATGCAGGAAGAAAGGAGCTCGCTGTCGGCAATACTCGTGCCCACGCCATAGATGTTGGAGGCGATGGTATTGATGGACTGGAGCGTGTGGATATGCGCGCGCACCATGGAAAGCAGCGTCATGGTGTTGGTGCCGCTGGACTGCGTGAGACGATAGACAGCGCTTTGCGCCTCCGTCGCTTCGCTCAGCGCGCGGGAAAGCAGCGCGGAGCTGGTGGCCTCGCCTACGCCGGTGGAGCGGAAATAGGCAAAGGTAACGCCAATGAGCGCGATGATCAGGATGAATATGACGAGATAGAGCAGCCGGACGAGCCGCTTGTTCTTTTTCCGGCCGGCATTGGCCTGAAACGAATACATACGCAAAACCCTCCTTACTTATCAGGAAGACACGCCTCTTCCTGTATCCTATTATATCACATCATGCGAATGGGGTAAAGTGGGGTAAAT
>JAFQIF010000170.1 GCA_017397695.1 Clostridia bacterium | reverse complement strand
CGGCACTCCGCTGGCCATCGAGACCAACAACTGGTGGGCCGTGACCATGTTCAACCCGGATATCGATCCCGAAGTGCACGAGCGCCTGCTGGCGATGATGGACTGGATCTGCACCGAGGAAGGCCAGCTGACCGTTCTGGTTGGCGTGCCGGGCGAGACCTGGGAATACGACGCAGAGGGCAACATCGTTATGCTGACCAAGCCGGATGAAAACGGCAACTACCCGAACACCGTCGATCTCTACAACAGCTACAACGTCTTCCGCACGCAGGGCATCCTCGCGGACGACTACTCCTTCATCAACCCGGCGAACGATCCGTCCGTCGTGGCGCAGGTTAAGGAAATGTACGCGACCCGTCAGTCCGGCAAGATCATCCCGCTGGATCAGGATTATGAGTTCTTCTCCAGCGACAGCAAGGCGAACTACTCGCTGGATCTGTCCGACGAGGTCACCAAGCTGATCATCTCCAAGGATACCGATATCGAGGCCGAGTGGAAGAACTACATCGAGGCCAACAAGGGCATCTGGCAGCCTGTCATCGATGATCTGAATGCTGCGCTGATCAAGTAATGATCGACTGAATATTCCAAACAGGTAGGAATCTGCGCTCCGGCGGACGAATATGTCCGTCGGAGCCTTTGGCATATCACGGGGGGTGGCGAGCGCGATGTACAAAGTCGTAATCATGGACGATGACCGCTGGGCGCTGACGGATATCCGGGAGACGTTTGATTTTGAATCTCACGGTTTTCAGGTCGTCGGGGAATACGCCTGCGTCGAGGATGCGCTGCCTTCCATTTTTGCGCTGCAGCCCGATCTGATCGTGTCCGATATACGCATGGCGCAGCAAAGCGGCCTGGACATGGCGCGCATATGCCGCGAGAAGGGGATCAATGCGCAGATCATTCTGGTCAGCGGCTACGAACGCTTTGACTATGCACAGGAGGCGATGCGCCACGGCGTCTTTGCGTATCTGCTCAAGCCCTTGCAGGACCACGAGGTACACGATGTGATGCAGCGCGTCGCAGCAAAGCTCAGCGGCGAGCAGGCCGTGCATGATACCGTGTTCATGGATGATTCGCTCGGCCGCGCGATGAGCTATGTGACGAATCACTATATGAATTCGCTTCCTCTGGAAGACGTTGCGGCGGCGCTGTATATGAATAAGAACTACCTCTCCGATCTCTTCTCCAAAAAGCTGGGCATGACGTTCACGCAGTACAAAAACACGGTGCGCATCCGCAAGGCCAAGCAGCTGATCGATCAGGGCAGTTCGAATCTGACAGAGATCGCCTCCAGAGTGGGCTTTGACAGCTCGAGTCGGTTTTCAAAGGTATTCAAGCAGATCGAAGGCATTTCGCCCCAGCAGTATCGCAGCTACAGAACCCGCACAAGACCGAAATAAAAGGCGGGATAAATGACATAGAAAACCGAGGACTCATGAAGCTGCGGCTGACATGGGTCCTCGGTTTGTGTTCAAGTGGCGAAGTGGCAGGATTTGGGGATATGGAAGTGCGTTGCCGGATGGAAAGAAAAACATGTTCTTAATTGCAGTCTTGCGTTATTTCCTGCACTATGCTTGCTTTAATCTATTGCTGTCTTGAAAAGACAAATGCATCATGTTATACTGATGCAGATAAAATATTATCTGTAAATCATGATTTTGATTGAATTGGACTATATATTATCCGTTGGAGGCTTATATGAAATTCATTTGGGAAACCCCGGAAGAGATCAATATGGCATTGGCGCAGCGCCTGAGCCGTATCCGTAAGCGCCGCAGTCTGTCGCAGCAGGTGCTTGCAGAAAAAAGTAATGTGAGCTTTGGCAGCATTAAGCGCTTTGAAACAACAGGACAGATTTCACTGATCTCGCTGACCAAGCTGTGCGTTGCGCTGGATTGTGTGGATGAAATCAAGAATCTGTTCACCAATGTGGAGTATGGTAGCATTGAGGAGGTTCTCCGTGAAAGAACGTAAGCTGGATGTGTATCTCGGTGAGCGCTTGGTAGGCACGATGGCGCAGACGTCAGACCGGCGCGTGGCGTTTGCTTACGCGGAGGAATGGCTGGACAGCGGCTTTGCGATCAGTCCGTTCTCGCTGCCGGTGGAGCAGAAGGTGTTCGTTCCATCCGGTCAGGCTTTTTCTGGTTTGTGGGGCGTATTTGCGGATAGCCTGCCGGATGCTTGGGGACGACTGCTGGTTGACCGCATGCTGAAGGAGAAAGGGATTTCTCCGGCGGACGTTACGCAGCTTGAGCGATTGGCGATTGTCGGTGAGTCTGGCATGGGCGCGCTGACGTATCGACCAGCATGGGATGTGAAGAAGGATACAGCGCTTGGCGATCTGGATGAGCTTTCTGCCAAGTGCCATGCGATTCTGAATCATGAGGAGGTCAGCGATCTGGATGAGCTGTTCCGGATGGGCGGCAGCTCCGGCGGCGCAAGGCCGAAGATCATGACCGACGATTGGGTGATCAAGTTCCCGGCATCCGGCGATATGAAGGACAGCGGCGTGATGGAGAAAGCTTACATGGATTGCGCAGCGGACTGTGGAATCATCGTGCCGGAAACGAAGCTGATGCCGTCCAGGCAATGCGGTGGGTATTTCGCTGTTTGTCGGTTTGACCGGGAAAATTCTGTGCGTAAGCATATGCTCACGGCGGCTGCGATTCTCGAGGTGGATTGGCGAACAGCTGCGCTGGATTACCACACGCTGATGAAACTGACGAAGATTCTGTCGCTGGGCAATGAGGCAGACATGGAGCAGATGTACCGCAGAATGTGCTTCAATGTATTTGCTCACAACCGCGATGATCATGCAAAGAACTTCAGCTGGATCTATGATGAACGCATGGATTGCTGGCATCCGTCTCCGGCGTATGACCTCACGTGGAGCACGACGTACTTTGGTGAGCACAGCACGACGGTGGATGGAAATGGAAAGAATCCCGGCATGAAGGAACTGCTGGTTGTCGGTAAGGCGGCGGGGATGAGTGTGAAGGCTTGCCGGACGATTGCGGAGGAGATTCAGGAAAAGACGCTAGAATTGGAGTCGGCATATTGCGATATGAGGTCATAAGACTGCTTTCTGAAAAAAGATCTTATACTATTTAGGTCGCTGTCAAATTCTGAATAAATCCGTATAAATAGAAATTATATTCGAAAACGTGAATATTCTGATTGATTCAAAATGTGTCATATGAGATAATTGAGCCATAAACCTATGCGAGGTGATTTGTAGTGCCCGTGAGTTACAATAAACTCTGGAAGCTTCTCATCGACAAACAAATGAAGAAAACAGACTTGCGGGGAGCGGCCGGAATCAGTACCGGCACGCTCGCAAAGCTCGGAAAGAATGAAAGCG
>JAFQIF010000169.1 GCA_017397695.1 Clostridia bacterium | reverse complement strand
TTCGCCGACTGGTGAATGACAATGCGTGGACGGAGGTAGATCAGGAAGCGTATCGCCGGGAATACGATGCGCTGAGTGCACAGTACAAACAAGCGACTGATAGAATCCAGGAGATCGACGAAGAACTACGCAGCCGGGAAGCAAGAAAGAAGCAGATTGCGCTGTTCCTGCGGATGTTTGAAAAGCAGGAAGCGGATGTGGAGTTTGATCCCGGAGCATTTGTAGCGATGGTGGAAAGGGTAGTCGTTCAACAGAAGATGAAAACCAAATGTATAGGGGTGAAATTTGAATTGAGAAATGGTCAGGAATGGAAGATAAGATTCAAGAAGGGAGATGATGCCGGATGAGAATACGATATAACTACCAACTCGTTCTTCTGTGATTCTTGCAGACTCCATGCATTGTTTATTCTTGCGGAACATGGCGCCATCGGCTTGAAACATAGGGCTGTTTCGTTATCGAAAGCAGAGAATGAAGCGGAAGAATTAAACCAGAACAGACGCAAACGCTGTATCGGCTGCGCGAAGCAAGGTGTAGCCGACGCCCGCCGCGCCGTAAAACAGCGTGGGCGTAAACGATGCCTGATAGCCCGATGGCAGATAGGAATAATCGTCCTGGGCGCGTTGTGACATCTCGCAGAGCATTCTGCGTGCATCGTGCGTCAGTTCCTCGCGCTCCAGCCTGCGCCCAGCTTCCAGAAGGAAATCGGCGGCGGCGCTGTTACCGCAGCACAGATGATCCCGGAAACGAATGGGATGGTGGAGACAGGCACCGATGGCGCGGTCCATGTTTGCATCCCAGTCTGCGATCTGGCTGCGCTGGCGCATACAGGAAAGAAGCATCAGTCCGATACCCGGTGCGCCGGAGCAATAACCGTGCATGGCAGTGCTGCTTCCTGGCAAGCGCAGATCTGGCCATGTTGCAAGCTTTTCATTGTAGATGTGGCTTTCCCATACAAAGGCGTCGTTTGCGGCTGCCAGCCATCTGTCGTCTGCGATCGCGTCATAGGCGTGTATCAGCGCAGCGCCGATGCCGGCCATGCCGTGTCCTGCGCCGCTGATGATGCGCTTTTTGCCCAGCGTATCCCATAGGAGCACGCCGTCGGGCTGAACGAGCGTTTTTGTGCGAAGCAGGCGGTCTGCGCAGCGGCGAATGAGAGCATGATCAGGGCTCAGGGGAGAAAAACAGAGCTCTGAAAGCAGGCCGGAGATGCCGGAGATCACATCCGGTCCTGCATGTTCGATCTCCATACGGGGAATAAGTGCGAGAAAATGCGCATAAAGCGCTTGGGCCTGCGGCATGTGCGTCTGGATCAGGCGAAGCGATCGAAGAATGCCGGCAGCGCCGTTCAGTCCAAGGGGCATTCGCTTGAACTGCAGCGGATTTCCCTGTTCAAGGCTGAATGTATAGCGCTCAAGATGCTCCAGGCAAGATTCGGCATATGGCGTTGCCTCTCTCATTCCGGATGCGGCGCAGGCGGACAGGAATATGCCCAGTCCGGCGATACCCTGCATCAGTTCCGGCTGCATCGTGCTGGTTCTGCCTTCGACATTGGTCAGCCAGCCGATCGCTCCATTCGGCGCTTTGAGGGCGAAGGAGCAGATGCGCTTCATGACCTTTTCAGCCTCTGCGTAGAACTGCTCCTGCGTCTGCATCGCGCTGTTCTGCTTTGCGGAGAATGTGCGATGCTCTTCGTTGGGCAGGGGGACGACTGCCAGACGGATGGCGCTGACGAGCAGTTCCTTTTCAAAGCGCATCTCGCCCTCGCTCATCCGCGCAAGCCGCCTGCGGGCGTTTTCCACGCCGCTGCATGCAAAGTATCCCTTGACGACAACCTGGCCGGAGGAAAGTAGATCGCAGCTGTCTCCCATGGTATAGAAGTAAGGAATATCTCCGCGAAGAAGCGCGGCTTCTTCTGCTGCAGCGATCGGAAAGAGGTGCGGCGCATGCGCTTGCTCAAAGTACGATCGGAGTCCTTCGGTGACGGCCCTTTGTGCATCTGAGGATGCGAGCGTGCGCGGCGCAAGCAGCCTGCGCTGCAGGGCAGCGTAATATCGGGTATGGCGCAGAAGCCTGCGCACGCGGATGGCGCTGAAAGCCTGCAGGACGCTTTCCAATTCGCTACGCAGCGCCATGCAGCGGCGATATCCTTCTTCAAATCCCGAAAGGAAATCGTCCATATGGTCCTGCACAGTCTGTACGGCACCGCTCAATACGGGCAGACCACGCCCGGCGGATTCCTTGTTCATCAGCGGACTTAAATCGCGGCCGCCGGACAAGGACGGTAGCAGGGAAGAGGGATACAGGGAATGATTGAGCGCATCCGTAAAGCTGCCGTGTTGATCTGGCAGCAGGGTTTCGCCGAATACCTTTGGCGAGGGCGTAAGCAGGGTTTCAAAATCAATCAGAACAGGAAGGTCGCCGATCGCCAGAAAGTTTTCTGCATGCAGGTCGCTGCTGCCCAGCGCCTGAAACAGCGCGCACAGGCTGCCGAAATGCCTGAAATATTGCCGGATTTCTTCCTCAGCTTTGGCGGAACGTGCATGGATAAATTCGCAGAATCCGTATCCGTCGCCCGCCACGCAGCACGGCGCACGTGTGATATCTGAAAAATGGCGATCCACCAGCTGAGCATACAAAACGTCTGTGCGGCAGTCGTGCGGCTTGTAGAGGAGCTTGCCCCGGGTGGTTGTCACGATGACGGCGCAGCGTCCATCTTCATGCAGGTCACCCCCATCGCAGGAGACGTCGATGATCTCGCCCAAATCTGTACAGCCGAAAAAGGCCTGAGCGATTGCCTGATGATGGTCGTCAATGCGCGCAAGCATCTCAAGAATCATCTGAGTAAACTGAGCGGCGCTGCACTTCAGCCATTCAAGCAGGACAGGCATGCCCTGAAGCGGGGCAAGATCGCTGTCTTCCAGCTCTT
>JAFQIF010000168.1 GCA_017397695.1 Clostridia bacterium | reverse complement strand
TATGCAATCGGCTCCGTGCACCACCTGCCGCTGGACACGCCGCCGCTATGCGTGGATACCAGCGCTGAGGTCACGCTTGATCTGCTTACTCGTCACTTCGGCGGCGACGCTGACGCCATGGCTGAAGCCTACTTCGCCCAATACGACGCGGTGGCTGCACAACCATATGCGAAAATCGTAGGCCATGTGGATCTGCTCACCAAGTACGACGAGCAGCGCGCGCCCATCTTTGATCCCCTTTCCCCGCGCTATCAGAAGGCGGCATTTGCCGCGATGGAAAAACTGGTCGCTGCCGGGAAGATTTTTGAAATCAACACCGGCGCAATCAGCCGCGGCTGCCGCGTGACGCCTTACCCTTCCCGCGAATTGCTGTGCGCACTGCGGGAGATGGGCGGCAAAATTACCGTCAGCGCAGACGCGCACCATGTCTCCGGCGTGACCTGCGCCTATGACAAAGCCGAAGCGATGGCAAAGACCTGCGGCTTTACACAGGCATATGCGCTGCAGCGAACCAGGCATGGATTTGAGTTCGTCGCACAGCCGTTTAAGGAGTAAGTAATATGCTGCTTTCGGGCTTGAATATGTACAAGAAGCGCTTTGACCGGCGGTATCAGAGCAATCCCGCTGAGGTATACCTCCCCGGCGATTTCCCGGGCCTGCAGGCTCAAAGCTGCTCGTTTGTCTCCGACCACGAACAAAAGCTCATGGGGTACTGGTACAGCCATACCGGGCAGACCATCCAAGGCGTTCTCGTTCTGGCACACGGTCTCTGCGGAGGTCACAGAAACTATCTGGATGTGTGCAGCTTCTTTGCAGAACACGGCTTCCTCGTCTTTACCTACGATGCGACAGCCAACGGCGAAAGTGAAGGACGTTCTGTCGGCGGCTTTCCTCAGGGAGTTGCGGATCTTGACCATGCGCTGCGCTACGTAAAGGCGCAGGAGCGCTGCCGCGACCTGCCCATTGTGCTCTTCGGGCACAGCTGGGGCGGATATGCGGTATGCAGCCTGCTGGAGTTTCAACCGGACGTACGCGCCGTCATCAGCGTATCGGGTTTTGATTCTTCTGCTGTGATGCTAGCACAGGCTGCACGGGCACAGCTGGGATGGCTGACAGACTGGATTGTGCCGCTGTTCGTCCTGCGTGAGCGCAGGCAGTGGGGAAGGTACGCCTCTGCAAGCGCAATGAAGGGCTTTGCAAAATCCGGCGCGCAGATCATGGTCATCCACAGCGAGGATGACGAAACGGTGCATATGCAAAGCGGCTGCGACCGCTATCACAAGGCATATGCCGGAAACAAGCGTTTTCGCTTCGTGAAGCTCTCTGGCAGAGGTCATAACCATCCGCTTCATGAAAACGGCGTGCGCGGCACGCTGGACGCCGCGCTGATGCGCGATATTCTCGACTTTGCGCTGCATGCGATCAGGAGGAATGACGATGCTGTATAAAGATCCCTGTGTATTTGTGGTGGACAACGCGTACCAGATTGCGTTCAATACGTTAGAGAAGGGCCTAGCGTGGGTAGAAATCGGCGGCGAAACCTACCGGGACAGCCGCAACGGCTTGATGATTTCCGAAACGCTGATTCACAAAATCTGCGTTCCGATGCAGGAGCTGGACGATGCGGGCAGCTACACGGTGTACTTCCGTGCGCTGCCGGAGAGAAAGCCGTATTTCCCCGAACTGGGCACACTCAGGAAGGCGCATTATGCCTTTAAGCCTGTGAAAGGTGATGCGCCTGTGAACATTTGTTTCCTCGCGGACACACATTCCGATGTGGAGGCTCCGTCCCGAGCAGCGGCAAATATGCCGGGAGAGACGGATCTGCTCATCCTCGCGGGCGACATTCCTGCAGAGAGCAAGACACTGGATGACATCCGTGCCATCTACGACCTGACCAGCGAGATTACGCATGGCGAAATCCCCGTTGTTTTTGCTCGCGGTAACCACGACCTGCGCGGAAAATACGCGACAGAGCTGACGCAGTACATCGGCACGCGCAACGGGGAGACATGGTTTACCTTCAGGCTTGGCTCCCTATGGGGTATCGTGCTCGATTGCGGCGAGGATAAGAACGACGATCATCCCGAGTACGGCGGACTGCTCGACTGCCACGCCATGCGTCTGGAAGAGACAAGGTGGATGCGCAGCATGGCAAAGCGCGCGCAGGAAGAATATGCTGCACCCGGCATCACCACGCGCATTGCCATCTGCCATCAGCCGTTTACCACGGAATATCTGTTTGACGGCGATCCCGGGCAGTTCGATATTGAGCGTATGCTGTACGGCGAATGGACGCAGCTGCTCAACCAGATGCATATTGATATGATGCTCTGCGGACACTCTCATCTTCTTGCTGCCGTGCAACCGGGGGATCCAGCCAGCATTCATCCGGCACAGTTTCCGGTCGTCATCGCAGCTACACCGCTGAGGGGCGAATCCTGCCCATACTGGCCGCACGAAGACGCGGCATTTGCCGGAAGCAGAATTCAGGTGAACGGCAGCCGCGTGAGTATTGAAGCGGTTGACAATATCGGCAACAGGGAAAGCATGCTCTGAATTCGATAATCGACGGTAATTACACGGATAAACACACACTTAATTATTGGCAAATCAGTTTTGAGCTACAAAGATCAACAGAACACCAAAGCTGCTGTTTGCTCAGCGCCGCGCGAAGCAAGGCGCAAAACTCCCCGCCCGAAAACTGCCTTCGCACCCGGCTGGCACAAAGGCTCAGGGAAACATCCAACCCCGGATGCTTCGCTGAACCTACATAATGAATTTGGGAGAGAGCCGAATGGCCCTCTCCCATTTTGTTATTCTTCTTCAGATGGATCGACAAAGCCGTCGTCGATGTCTAGGTTTGTTGTCTCGCCTGCGATTACATTCCACGTCTCCCCAATATAATCGCGATCTGTACTGAAGTGCTTCCTTTGCCCAAAGAGTCCTGTGTGCGTCTCGCCGACATAGCTGCCGTGTTTATCATGATGCACCAGATCGGCGATCAAGCCGCGATCTGAATAACCAACGTATCTGCCGTCAGCATCGTAGTGATTCAGCGATCCGCTGAACAATCCCGGCCAGCTTTCACCTATTTTGATGCCGTCTTTGTAATGAATGATCTGACCGAAGAGACCCTTGATGCTTTTGGTTCGTCGGCTCATGTTGAGCTCCTTTCCTTTTCGTTGAAATTGCCGTATAATGGGATTGATCAAATAACCGAAAGAATAATTCTTGGCTATCGCGGAGGTCACTATGTGCACGGATAAAGATACGCGGCATCCCATTGAGATTCTCGCTCCAGAAGGCCCGCATGAAACCATCAGTATAGCGACTGAACAAGCTGCGCCCATGGCAGATCTTGCGACATTTACCGAGCAGCTCTCCTCATTTACCCGTGAGGACTATTACGGCGATGCCCCGTATGATCTTCTTGTCCGTAGCAGTCAGTTCGCATGGAATCAGTACGATCAGTTTGCTGCTATTCTGATCAAAGCTGCTCACGCTTCCGGTGTGAAGATAGGCGTGGCAGAAGCCGCCATCGTGCTCGGAGAGAACCTTCTTGGCCAGATCTTCGTCAAAGTCCAGACCGCGGCCCTTGGCACACACCGCCACGTCACCGGCGGCGGAGGTGAAGTGAACGTCCACCTTGTCG
>JAFQIF010000167.1 GCA_017397695.1 Clostridia bacterium | reverse complement strand
GTCAAATGAAACCGATCGCACCATACCCTGATCGTAAGGTTATTGACTACATTATATTCCTTTGGAAGAACAATATCAATAGGTAATGCGCCAAGATTCGTCACCGCTCATCCATGGCAAATATGCTCAGCAACTCATGCCTGTTCGGATCACAAAATCAGCCTCCTCACTCGATGTGTTCCGAAAAGAAATCCTCTTTCCACGCCTCTGTTCCCCTTGCAAATCACTCACATATCCGCTCAATTCAAGCCCGGACCCCCTTGCAAATCAAGGAGTTCCGGGCTTTTTGCATGCCTGTTGAGTACAATATGAGTACATTTTTGCTGTCATGCCGCTATCAAAGGAGTGAACGGTTTTGTTCGTTCCTCTTCTGCATTTATCGTTACTACCTTCAAATGATCGAAAACCTCCTTCAACGCCATTTCCGAAGGCAGTACAGATAAAGGCATTCAAAACTACCTGCAGTGTCTCTTCAGCCTGCGTTGCAGCCACTGCGTACACTTCTGATCTTTACCGCTGTAGCTGATTAAGGCAAAGCGCTTGGATTCCTGCCTTTATTTCAACAAGAAACTACTTTCACTTGACATCCCAACTATCCTATGGTAGAATTAGTATAACAATAATGGATGCCACCTGTACGTTAATTGGTCGGCTTCCAATCATAAGGGAGGTTTTTCCATGAAGAAATTTTTTGCTCTCATTCTCTCCATGATGCTGCTCCTGAGCGCCACCGCTGCGCTGGCTGACGGCAGCCTCGTCGTTTACTCCCCCCATGATGCAGATCCCCTGAATGCAGGCGTTGCACTGTTCCAGGCTGCTTACCCGGACATTGATGTGCAGGTCATCGCTGCCGGCACCGGCGAGCTGTGCCAGCGCATCGTTGCTGAGTCTGCCAACCCCCAGGGCGACGTTCTGTGGGGCGGCGGCGCAGATACCCTGGCGGGCTATGTGGATTACTTCGCTCCCTACGTCTGCGCGAATGATGCCGTGATCGGCGATGCCTACAAGGATGCTGCCGATATGTGGATCGGCGAGTCTCCCCTGCCCATGGTCTTCATCTACAACAAGACCCTCATCGCTGAGGAAGACGTGCCCAAGACCTGGGACGACCTGTGCAATGAGAACCTGAAGGGCAAGATCGCCTACGCTTCCCCCGCGAAGTCCGGCTCTGCCTACACCCAGCTGTGCACCATGCTCTTCTCCAAGCCCACCATCGAAGAGGGCTGGGACATGGTCTTCAACTTCATCAAGAACCTGGACGGCAAGGTTCAGTCCTCCTCCGGCAACTGCCATAAGCTGGTCGCTTCCGGCGAATACGCTGTGGGCGTGACGATCGAAAAGTCTGCTGTGCTGTACAACGACAATCCCGACATCGGCTATGTCTACCCCGCCAAGAACTCCGCTGTGCCGGACGGCGTTGCCCTGATCAAGGATTGCCCCAACCCCGATAACGCCAAGCTGTTTATCGACTTCGTGACCGGCCTGGAGTGCCAGACCGCTCAGAACAAGGATTGGGCCCGTCGTCCCGTCCGTACCGACCTGACGCCCGAAGGCCTGGTGGGCCTGGATACCCTCGACCTGGGCAACTACGACTTTGCCTACGCTGCCACCAAGAAGGCCGAGATCGTTGAGCAGTGGAACGACCTGACCATCGAAGCCGAGGAGTAATCAACAGCCAGCGAGGTATACCGAATCAGTATGCATTTTCCATAACTGAATCGGAGAAGTTGGTGTTTCTCAACGGCAAACACTTCAAGGGGGACACACAGTGTCCCCCTGTTTTCATCATTTCATCAGCGGGCTGAGCTGCCCGAATGGAGAGAGGAAGTACATATGAGCAACGAAGTCATCATCAAGAATGCCGTCAAGCGCTACGGCAATTTTACCGCCCTGAGCGATGTGTCCCTTCATATTAAGGAAGGTGAATTCTTTACTCTCCTTGGCCCGTCCGGCTGCGGTAAAACGACGCTGCTGCGCATGATCGCGGGCTTCAACTCCATCGAAGGCGGCGAGTTTTTCTTTGGCGACAAGATCATTAACAACGTTCCGGCCCATAAGCGCGACATCGGCATGGTCTTCCAGAACTACGCCATCTTCCCGCACCTGACGGTCGAAGAAAACGTCGCCTATGGTCTGAAAGCACGCGGCGTCAAGAAGCCGGAGATCGAAAAGCGCGTCAAGGAAGCACTTGACCTGGTGCAGATCCTGCCCCTGGCCAAGCGCAAGCCCAGCGAGCTTTCCGGCGGACAGCAGCAGCGCGTTGCTCTGGCTCGTGCTTTCGTTATCGAACCGAGCGTGCTGTTGATGGACGAGCCGCTGTCCAATCTGGACGCCAAGCTTCGTGTGCAGATGCGCTCTATCATCAAAAAGCTTCAGCGCCGCCTGGGCATCACCACCATCTATGTTACCCATGACCAGGAGGAAGCGCTGGCGATCTCTGACCGCATTGCTGTTATGAACCAGGGTAAGGTCATGCAGATCGGCACGCCGACGGAGATCTACGCCAAGCCTGAGAATCCCTTCGTTGCAGGCTTTATCGGCGTGAGCAACTTCCTCAACTGTGAAGTAACTTCCTGCACTGAAGATTCTGCCTGTGTATCCATCAGGGGCGAATTGGATATCAACATTCCTGTCAGAAGAAACTACACAGGCAAGGCCCAAATCTCTGCACGCCCTGAACAGCTTTTCTTTGGTCAGGAGGGCATGCCGGGCAAGGTGCTCTTCTCCACCTTCCTGGGCGACTTCATTGAGTACGAAATCCAGCTGGATGACGGGCAGGAACTGATCATCAACGAATACACCAAAGACACCACCAGCATGCACGAGATCGGCGAAAAGGTATTCATCCGCTTTGATGCTGCCCGCATCAGCCTCTATGATGAGGGCGGGGAGGTGCTTTCCAAATGACACGACGCAAGATCAAGCTGGATTTCTGGTTTTTTGTGAAAGCCATCGTGCTGGTCACACTGTGTTTGTTCATCATCTACCCCTTCTACACGATTCTGACCAAAAGTGTTTTCTCCAGCAAAGTGGATGGCATTACGCTGTATAACTTCGAGCGTTTCTTCAGCAAGAAGTACTATTACCGCACGCTGATCCGCTCCATGGTCATCTGTTCATCCACAATGGTCTTTTCCTGCATCATCGGCGTGTTCATTGCCTATGTGATGACACGTTTCAACGTTCCGGGAAAGAATCTTCTGCATGTGCTGATCATCCTCTCCCTCATGAGTCCGCCGTTTATCGGTGCATATTCGTGGATCCTGCTGCTGGGCCGCAATGGTCTGCTGGCGAAGCTGCTGGGCACCATAGGGTTGACTGCTCCCACAATATATGGGCGCAACGGCATCATCTTTGTGTTTACACTGCATTTGTTCCCTTATGTGTATCTCTACACGTCCGGCGCGATGAACAGCATCGACGCTTCTCTGGAAGAAGCTGCAGAGAATCTGGGCATGAACAAGTTCCGTCGCATCATGACGGTCACACTGCCGGTCGTACTGCCGTCGATTCTGGCTGGCTGCGTCATGGTTTTCATGACTTGCTTGGCGGACTTCGGCACCCCTATGCTCCTGGGTGAAGGCTACACCGTACTGCCTGTGCTGGTATACAACGAGTACATGTCCGAATCGGCAACAGATCCGTTCATGGCTTCCGCGTTGTCGGTCATCATTGTCGCCTGTTCACTGGTCATGCTGGGCATTCAGAAGCTGATCATCGACAAGAAGAATTACACCATGAGCACCCTGCGTCCGCCCAAGGAAACGCAGCTGCACGGCTTCAAGCGTTTTGCAGCCGCTTTCCCGGTGTATCTGATCATATTCCTGGCGCTTTTGCCGCAGATCGTTGTGGTTTGCCAGTCCTTCGTGGAGCGCAGCTTCTCCGGCGTCGTGCAGGGCGTGAACCTGAACAACTACCGCGCGATCCTCTCCCGCCTTGGCCAGAACATTTTCAACACCTATTCCTTCTCGCTGGTCGCAATTGTGTTCATTGTGATTTTCGGCATCCTGATCTCTTACGTACTCGTACGCAAGAAGGGCAAGGCAGCCAGCGTTATCGATACGCTGATCATGTTCCCGTACGTGATTCCCGGCTCCGTTCTCGGCATCGGCTTGATCGTTGCGTTCAATCGCAAACCGATCATCCTCGTAGGTACGGCTGCCATCATGATCATTTCCTACATCGTGCGCAAACTGCCCTATACCGTTCGCTCAGGCAGTGCCTTCCTCTATCAGATGGATCCGTCCGTAGAGGAAGCCTCCATCAACCTCGGTGTTTCTCCGATGAAGACCTTCTTCACACTGACTGCGCGCATGATGCTTCCGGGCGTAATGTCCGGCGCAGTGCTCAGCTGGATCACCTGCATCAACGAGCTGTCCAGCTCCATCATGCTCTACTCCGGCAACACTTCTACCATCGCAGTTGCGATCTACCAGGAAGTTGTCCGCATGAGCGACGGTACCGCGGCAGCCCTTGCAACGATCCTTTCAGTGACAACGGTGGCCTCCATGCTCATCGTCTTCCGCCTGACAAAGGGCAAGGTCAAGATCGTCTGAGCAACGTTCCCATCCAGCCCCTTTGTAAACAGATTACCCCGGCGGCAACGCTCTGACAACGCGTATCAGAGAGCCCACATACCTCGGATCATGCACATCGGCCAGATCGCGAGGACCGTATCTTCTGAGCAAATCTGTTTGCATCAGCAAGCCTGCCGGGAGTGGACGTAAAATTCAAGCCCGGAACCCCTTGCAAATCAAGGGATTCCGGGCTTTTTGCATGCTTATTGAGTACAATTCGAGTACATCTTTGCTATCAGAGGAGTGAACGATCTTGTTCATTCCTCTTCTTCGTTTTTCGATACTCGCTTCAAATGACTGGACATGTCCTACAATTCCGTTTCCGGAGTTCGTTCGGATAAAGGCATACCTCACTGCATATCGCCTTGACAGCCAGGGTGAACATCATCCTCAAACGGGTTTAGACAACCTGACAGGCAGCGGCTACAGCACCGCTATCACGGCCTGTTATCCTCCGGATTGTCGGGGCGTGCATGCCTGCCCAGCAGCACTTCCGGTTCCATTGTCGGAACGGTGGTTTCGCCCGCTGCGCTGACCTGCGCCAGATCGTCGTCGGACAAAGCGGCCTTGGCGTAGCGCCCTTCTGTTTCGCGGACGATGCCCGCCAGCTTGGGATTCTGCTGGAACTTCTGGAAATCAAAGGCCTGTGAAAGCTTCTTCATCTTTTTTCCCGCCTTTCGCCGTCAGCCATGAATCTCCGTATCAATGATGCTGGACTTATGGCCACAGCAGTTCCTAGTGACCCAGTAGAGCGTATGGCCGTTCAGCACACCGCGCACGCCGGTGATGGTGGCAGAGTAGTTCTTCAGGAGTCTGCCGCAGTTCGAGCAATAAACGATATCGTCATGCGAGCAGAGCACC
>JAFQIF010000166.1 GCA_017397695.1 Clostridia bacterium | reverse complement strand
TCCTCGTAGCCCTTGCCGGACAGCTCGGAAATCTTGGCGAGGATGCCGGTGAAAGCATCGGTCTCGTAAACGGACTTGCAGCCGTTCAGCGTGCAGACGGTACGCTCCAGGCCCATGCCGGTATCGACGTTCTTCTTCTCCATCGGCACATACTGGCCCTCAGCGTTCTTGTTGTACTGCATGAACACGTCGTTCCAGATCTCCATGAAGCGGCCGCAGGAACAGGCCGGGGAGCAATCCGGGCCGCAGGGCTCCTGATCGCGGATGATGAACATCTCGGTGTCCGGACCGCACGGACCGGTCTGGCCCGCCGGGCCCCACCAGTTGTGCTTGCGGCCGAGGAAGTAGATATTCTCCGGCTTCACGCCCTGCTCCATCCAGTAGCCGGCAGCCTCTTCATCGCGCGGGATATCGCCCTCGCCCTCGAAGACGGTGAAGGCCAGCTTATCCTTATCCAGGCCCAGGTACTCCTCGCTGGTGAGGAACTCCCAGGACCAGGCGATCATGTCCTTCTTGAAGTAATCGCCCAGGGACCAGTTGCCCAGCATCTCGAAGAAGGTCAGGTGGGAAGCATCGCCGACCTCGTCGATATCACCGGTGCGGATGCACTTCTGCACGTCGGTGAGGCGGGTGCCAGCCGGGTGCTTGCTGCCCAGCAGATACGGAACCAGCGGATGCATGCCCGCGGTGGTGAAGAGCACGGTCGGATCATTCTCCGGAATGACGGAGGCGCTGGGGATAACAGCATGGCCCTTGCTCTTGAAGAAATTGAGCCACATCGTGCGCAGCTCGCCGGAAGTCATCTTCTTCATAGCTTGAATTCTCTCCTTAAAATAATCGGTAAATAAAAAACGCCTGCCGTCCCGGGGACGAACAGACGCGATTCGCGGTACCACTCCGGTTGGCATGCCTACGGCACACCCTCTCTCGCCTTTAACGCAGGCATACGGCCGGCTCCTCGCCGGAAGCTGCTTCGGAGGGCTGCGCTTCGATCCCCGCCGCCGGGCTTGCACCATCCCCGGCTCGCTCTGGCAAGTCTTGCCGATGCGCTCATTCCGCTTCATCGCTTTTTCATATCGGGATACATTATATTGAATCCAGAAGCGTTTGTCAAGGAAAACTCTTTAAAATAAAAGGGGCGAGGCGGCACGATTGCTCGCGCCGCCTCGTATAAAGAGGGGATGGGGGTGGCAAATTGATTACGGGTAGGTCTCCAGGACATTATGGCCTGCAGCCTTCAGCGCAGACACGCCAGCCTTGATCTTCGCCTGATGGTTATCAGACTCGTTCACGGAGCCGCCGTCACCCGCGTGGATGGTAGAGCCGAGGAAGTGGACACAGAACTGTCCGTCAAAGTTATTGCCGGAAACCGTATTCAGGCCGTGCGGGATCGCGTAGATGGAACCGACAAACTGCTCGCCGTTTCCGTTGGTCATGACCACAGCGCGGCGCTGCCACTTGTTCATGGTATCCAGCTGGGTCGCATTCGCAACCCCGTACAGACTGCAGAGCACCTCGGTATCCGTCTTCGTCAGCGGCTCCACGTCAGCGTGGTTGCCGGCAGACTGGATCTTGATGGAGAAGGTGCGGCCGGTGGAAATATCCGTCAGCTTGTACGTACCGGTGCCGGAAATAATCTTGCTCTTGTTGGCAAACCAGTTGATATTGTAAATCTTATCCTTGTAAGCAGAGTTCTGAGAACCGCCCGCAAAGTCGTTGCTCACGGCCGCGATGATCGCATTGATCGTCTTCGGGCCGGCCACGCCGTCCGCAGTCAGATTGTGGTCCTTCTGGAAGTCCTTCACGGCTTCCTCGGTCAGATTGCCGAAGTGGCCCGTCTTGGAGCCGTCGTAGTAGCCCAGGTCATCCAGGGCCTCCTGCAGCCACAGGATCATGGAACCGGTATCGCCGTTGCGATAGGTGCCGCCGTCGTAAGAGTCGCTGTTGACGTAATCATCGACCTCAGCGTCGCTCATCACTTCGACATAGTCCTTCTTGATCCAGTAGCCCGCCTTGGTCTGGAACCAGCCGTCCTCGGTATCCACATAGTAGAAGACCTCGCCCTTACTGGCCGTACCGACCTTGTCGGAATCGCTGTCCGGCTCCTCGCGCAGGTTGACGCTGCTGCCGGTAACACGGATCATGCCCAGGATTTCGCCGTCGCCCAGATCCAGATCCAGACCGCCGCCATTCGCGTATTCGGACGCGCTGATCAGCGTGACCATATCGCCGCGGACATAGCCCTTATGGGTGATGTTGCCGGTTTCAACCGTGACATAATACCACTTCACGCCGGCGACATTGTACACCTTGGTGATGCGCAGCAGCTTGCCTTCCTTCAGGCTCGCCTTCGCCGCAGAGCTGGTGGAGTAAGAAGAACGCAGGTTGACATTGGCCTTGTTGATGCGGCCGTAGGACTCGGACTCCTTCACCGTCGTGCCGGAAGCACTGGCGGAGGAAGAGCTGTTGGTCTTTCCTGCAAGCGCGTAGAGCTTATTGAGGGTATTGGTGCCGGCGATGCCGTCAACCGTCAGATTCTGCGCATCCTGGAAGGAGCGGACAGCCTTCTTGGTCAGGCTGCCGAAGCTGCCGGTGAGTTCGCCGTAGTAGTAGCCCAGCTGCTTGAGCAGGGTCTGCATCTCCAGCACGGCGCTGCCGCTGTCGCCTTCGCGCAGGGAGGAACCGGAAGAGCTGGTATTGGAAGAGACGCCGGTGCTCTTGAGGGCGCTGGCAATCGCATTGATGGTGGTCGTGCCGGCCACGCCGTCCTGCGTGATGCCCTTGGCCTTCTGGAACTTCTTAACCGCAGTCTGCGTCAGGGAGCCATAGTGACCGGTAATATCGCCATAGTAATAGCCCAGCGCGGTCAGATCGGCCTGCAGGTCGCGAACCTTATCGCCGGTGGAACCCAGCTTCAGGCCGGAGCCGCTCACGGAAACAGAGCCGCCCACGTTCTTCACCGCAGTGGCGATCGCGCTGAGGGTTTTGCTGCCTGCCACGCCGTCGGACGTCAGGCCCTTGGCGGACTGGAAGCTCTTAACGGCCGCTTCGGTCTTGCTGCCGAAGTTGCCGGTGATGTCTGCATAGTAGTAGCCCAGCTGCTTGAGATCGGTCTGCAGCTGCGTAACGGCGCTGCCCTGGCTGTTGAGCTTGAGGGTGGTGCCGCTGCTGTAAGAGGAACCGGAAGAAGAGCCGCCCTTTCTGGCAACCGCAGACGCGATCGCATTGAGGGTCTTAGCGCCTGCGACGCCGTCCGCCGTCAGGTTGTTGCGCTGCTGGAAGGTCTTCACGGCCGCCTGGGTCTTGGCGCCGAAGCTGCCGGTGATGTCTGCCCAGTAGTAGCCCAGCGTGGTCAGATCCAGCTGCAGGTCGCGGACCTTGGAACCGGTAGAGCCCAGCTTGAGCGCACTGCCGGAGGCGGAGGTGCTGACCGTGCCGCCCTTGCTGTTATAGACAGATTCCAGCTTGGAAACGGTCATCGGGCCCGCCACGCCGTCCTTCGTCAGGTGATATTCACCCTGGAACTTCTTGATGGCCGCCTCGGTCTTGGTGCCGACATTGCCGGTGATCTCGCCGGAGTAGTAGCCCAGATCCTTGAGCATCTTCTGAACGCTCTTGATGGTGTTGGCACTGGTGCCCACAGAGGCTGTCTTTTCTGCCGTCTCGCGCTGGGCAGCCGTAAATGTGCCAACCTTCGCGCTGGGCAGATTGCCGCTCTTGACGGAGAAGGACTTCTGGGCCTGCTCCGCGCTGAGGATCTTGACATAGGTGGTCGAGCCATCCTTCTGGCAGACCCAGCCGCTGTCAATGTTTCCGCTGCTGTTGCGGTAGTTCACCTTCACAAAGACGGTGCTGCCGCTGGTCCTGGAGTCGGTGACATACACACAGGCTCCCTTGATAATGTTGTCGATGACCGTCGCGCTGGTGGAAGCACTCTCGCGCACACGGATCCTTTCCTGCGTCCGACCATAGACCTTGCTGTAGCTGGCGGCAAGCGCCGGCGCGGCAAGGGACACGATCAGCACGCACAGAATCGCCATCATCGCAAAGCGCTTGGTGATCCTGTTCTTCATAGCTGTATCCCCTCTTTCCCTGTCCGCCTTGGCAGCGGACTGCTTGATAGACGGACAGAATATATCCGTCCATCCATATCATCATGGAACAATTTTATTACAAATATGTTAATTTGTCAACGGTATTTATGAGCTTAGTTTATTGATTCGTCATTATTTTTCGATTTATTTTCATATTCTTCGGTGTTTTCCGCCAGTTTCAGCCGTTTTCTGGGCACAAAACCGGAGAACACCGTGTCCCCATCGCGGGATTCGACCGTAATCTGACCGCCCATTTCGACGATCGTCTGACTGACGATATAAAGGCCCATGCCCTGGCCGGTCGCCTTGGTGGTGAAGCCGGACTCAAAAATCCTTGCACGCACCTTTTCGCTGATGGCCGGACCGTTGTTTCTCACCGAGAAGAACCAGCTGCGCAGATCCTCGCCCAGCACCAGTTCCACCGTGGGCTTGACGCCCTCAGGGTGCTGTGCGCTGCATGCGGCGTCCAGCGCATTATCGATGAGATTGGCCAGCACACGGCAGATCTCCCAGGCGGGCATGAGTTCATCGTCCCATTTGGCGGCGATAGAAAGCTTGAGTTCTGCGCCGCGCTCCCTGGCTTCCACCAACTTGGCCTGAATCAGCGCATTCACCGCCGGGCAGCCCGTGCGCAGCATAAGGCTCACGCGCTGCATATCGCCGTATATTCTGTCCATGTACGCCATCGCTTCGCCGGGTTCATTCATCTCGATGAGGCTATAGACCACCTGCAGATGATTCATGAAATCATGACGCTGCGCGCGCATCTCGCGGTTGAGATCCTCCAGCTGGCCGTACGCCTCCTCCAGCTCTTTTGTCTTATGCACGAGGTTCAGGCTTGTCAGCGCTGAGCTGATGTCGCTCACCGCGCCCCAGCCCACGATGGTCACGCACAAGAGCGTCGTCAGCCGCGCGATTCCCGCCTCCACGCCGCCGGCCAGCATTCTGTTCACCAGCACAATCATCACCAAACCGGCAACAATTTCCAGCACATTAAACGCAATGGAAATCATCGCCGCTTTTCTGACCTTGACATGCCCCGGCACATCGCCCTTGATCATCGTCTGTTTCAGCTTCATACATCCCGTTCGCTTTCTTCGGAAGGATTCGATACAGCAGATACAATAAAAAAGGAAAAAATCCCATGCGGGGCCCAAGAGACGCCGCACGGGATGATCAGCAGAAATTACTCGTGAAGGGAGACCGGATAGACGCCGGTGTCATGCAGAGCCTTCAGGGAAGCCTGCACGTTCGGCTTGTCCTCCTTGTAGGTGACGCCGAACCACTGGGCGTCGGTGGTGAGGACAGAAACCTTCAGCTCATCGGCCTTCATCAGGTCATCCACCATGCGCGGCAGCAGCGCTTCCGCCTTGATGGCATCCGGAGCCAGGCCCTTGAGGAAGTCATTGAAGTAGGTCTCCAGCTTGGTGAAGAACCACGGGGTGAAGCCCCAGAAGTTCATGCTGGCCGGTGCCTCGGGATTGAGGAGCTTGCCCGGCTCACCAGCATCGATGTCACGAATCTCGCCGTTTTCGCACAGCTTGATCTTCAGGGTCTCCACGACCTCGGTCAGATAGCCGTTCTCGTCGGACTGGCAAACGCCGCGGGAAACGGTACCGTTCTTGGAGACGGTGTTCTTGAGCATGTAGCCCACCATGCACGCCTCGCCCTCAGCCTTCATGGTCTGGAGCTTTTCGTAGGCGGCCTTGAAGGCAGACACGCCGTAGTAGTCGTCAGCGTTGAGCACGCAGAACGGCTGATGGATAACATCCTTGGCCACGAGCACAGCGTGCACAGTGCCAAACGGCTTCACGCGCTCAGCCGGGATCTGATAGAAAGACGGAACGCTGGAAAAATCCTGGAAGGCATAATCAACCTTCACCTTCTTGGCGATACGGTCGCCGCAGATGCCGGCAATGAGTTCCTGCATGCCCGGCTTAATGACGAACACCACGTGGTCGAAGCCAGCGCGGATTGCGTCATAGATGGAGTACTCCATCAGGATCTCGCCATTCGGGCCGAGACCGTCAACCTGCTTGTTGCCGCCGTAACGCGAGCCCATGCCCGCAGCCATGATCAGAAGGGTAGCGCCCATGTGAATCTCCTCCTCCGTAAATAGAAGCATATTGGTGTGCTTATATTATACAGGATTTGAATTCCGGCTTCAAGGCATATTTGGCTTTTTCACAAAAAGTTCGGTTCTGTATCGCGTCTGTTTCATTTCCCTTGCACATTTTCCCGCGCTGCGCGTATAATGGAGGCAGCATTTACGCCGAAAGGATGATTTCGAATATGAAAGCGCTTCTGATCAACGGCAGCCCGCATGAACAGGGCTGTACCTATACCGCCCTGCGCGAAATGGAAAAAATCCTGCGTGAGGAGGGAATCGACACCGAGATCGTGCAGCTGGGCACAGCGCCCATTCGCGGCTGCACGGGATGCGGCGCATGCTTCAAAATGAAGAAAAACCGCTGTGTGCACGACGACGACATGGTCAACCGTGTACTGGAAAAATGCGAAAGCGCCGACGGCTTTGTCTTCGGCTCTCCGGTTCACTATGCCAGCGCCGGCGGCTCGATCACCAGCCTGATGGACAGGATGTTCTACTGCGGCGCACGCCTGATGCGCGCAAAGCCCGCCTGCGCCATCGTATCTGCGCGCCGTGCAGGCACCACTGCCGCCCTCGACCAGCTCAACAAGTATTTCACCATCTCCGGCATGCCCATTGCCGCCAGCCAGTACTGGCCGATGGTGCACGGCAACACGCCGGAAGAGGTCATCCAGGATGAAGAGGGTCTGCAGATCATGCGCCATCTCGCCCGCAACCTCGCCTGGATGATGAAGAGCTTCGCCATCGCCCGCGAGCACGGCGTTATGCCGCCCACGCCGGAAAAGGAGAAGAAGCGCACAAATTTCATCCGCTGATCAGCGAACATATATAAGACGCCGGAGCCCGGGATTTTCTTCCCGGCTCCGGCGGTTTTTTATGAGTATTGGGGATATTTAGTTCATTAAGGAATCTTAAAACCGCCGCGAAGCGAAGAAGGGGTCT
>JAFQIF010000165.1 GCA_017397695.1 Clostridia bacterium | reverse complement strand
GAGTATTCGGACGATGATACCTATGTGTTCGTGAGGCGCAGAGAGAAGAAGCAGCCGGAGTTTGAATAAGGGGAAAGAGGAAAAAACTGTGAACAGACCGAACGTGATCTGCCATATGACGACGTCCATCGACGGGAAGGTGACGGGAGAATTTCTCGCCATGCCGGAGTGTGAGCATGCGACGCAGGTTTATTACGATATCAACCGTGCCTATCGCGCTGATGCTTTTGCCTGCGGCCGGGAGACGATGGAAAGCAGCTTTACCGGCGGATGGTATCCGGATCTGAGCAGAGTTCACGGCAAAAGCGTTCCGCGGGAAGATTATGCGGCGGCCAGGGACGCGAAGTTCTTCGCCGTGTCGTTTGACCGGAAGGGAAGGCTTGGATGGAAGACGCCGTACATCGTGGACGAGGATCCCGGCTACGGCGGCGCGCACATTATCGAGGTGCTGCTTGAGGGCGTGAGCGATGCATATCTGGCGTATCTTCGGGAAACCGGCGTTTCGTATATCTTTGCCGGAACGGAAGAGATGGATATCGGTCTGGCGCTGCGTAAACTCAGGGCGCTCTTCGGGGTGAAGACGCTGCTGCTGGAGGGCGGAAGCATCATCAACGGTGCGTTTGCGCGCGCCGGGATGATCGATGAACTGAGCCTCGTGGTTGCGCCGGTGACGGCGGACGCCGGGGATAAGCCGCTGTTTGAAAACGCTGCTGCTGCGCCGTTTGAACTGACCGGTGTGAAGCAGTATGACGGCGGCGTGATGTGGATGCATTACCGGAAAAAGGATTAACGTTTTACATCAAAGACGCCGCCGGCTGGCATGGACACCAACCGGCGGCACTTTTTCATTTTAGGGGATGCGCTGCAAGAGCTTTGAAAGCAGGGCGTCAAGCTGTGTCCGTTCCTCGTCGCTGAGCACAGAGAACAGCTGCTCTTCTGTAAGCGTCTTTTTGCGCAGCGCCCGCTTCAGGCGGCTGCCGCAGTAGAGAAGCTTCCACGCGGAACCGGCCGCCTTGACATGCTTTTCCCATTTGTAGCGGTGCGTTTCTGCCGCTTTCTGTGCGCTGTGGTTGTCCGCCTGAGCCTTTTTCATCTTTTCCAGATATTTCTGGCCGTATTTGCAGCGTACGTGATCCAAAGAACAATGCCTGCTGCATCCGGGGCATGTGTTCGGTTTGCTTTTTCCCATATTATTTGCTCCTGATGTGCGCGCCATCGACGCGCTTTTTTGATTTGACGGGTTAGTTTTATTTCAGATAGCTGTATTCTATCCGAAAAAGGCGCGTCATTCAGTGATAAAGTCACCCAATCGGGCGGATTGCATGCTCATGAGGATCGATGTGCTGGCGCTTGCTTTTTCTGTATGCGAAAAAGCAAAAAGGAAATGGAATGCTTGAAGAAAACTCTATCCTTTATATATAGAAAGACTTGCAAAGAGCTGATTGTGAACAACGGCAGTGTGAGCAAAGCGGCGGTTGAAACAAGGTGAGGATGAGGCATTTGAGGCGGCGTTTGATCAACTGATGAAAGAGATCGAAGCGGCGAATAGAGAAGATTCTCAGAAAGATCGCTGCATCTGATTCCCGGTGCGCGGCATGTTCTGCCCGATGAGCATGAAAGCGGCGCGGCGGATGAGGCTGCGCAAATGATTTGCGGTTGGCTGAACGCATAAACACGGCGCGCAGAGCATGGCTTTCCGCGCCGTATTGGCGTTTTCTAATCAATTGAGGATTTGAGGTGTTTTGATCAGGTCAATGGGCATAAGTTTCCCGGGGTGATTGGCATGATTGAACAAGTGATTCTGTTCTTTTTGAAGGATGCGCTATTTCTCTTGGGGTATCTGTCAAGGGGAAATGCGTTCCCCAAACCGCTTAGCCGCGAGGAAGAGGCGAAATGCCTTGAACGCGCGCAGCAGGGGGATGCGCAGGCGCGTGAGCGCCTGATCACGCACAACCTGCGCCTGTGCGCACATATCGCCCGCAAGTATACCGTGCCCGGTTATGATCAGGACGATCTGATTTCGATTGGCACGATCGGGCTGATCAAGGGTGTCAATTCCTTTAAGCCCGGAACGGGTACGCAGCTGAGCACATACTGCGCGCGATGCATTGAGAATCCGATGCTCTCATGTCTGTAACAGAGTGGGAACAGAAATGGACCACCCGAAAAACCTATGTGTGGAAAGGATTTTTGAAGGCTTCTCCGATCATATGGGTCATGTTCAGACACAGAGCAATTGGGCAAAAAATGGCTTTCGTACCACTCATACGGATCGAGGTTGGATTTTTCGAGCACGACACTTTACGCTGGAAAAAGCAGAATGCCTTTACACATCAGCCCTATCATGTGCTCCAAAGTATACCCGATAGAATTCGTTGGCTGAGGCTTCAAAGAGGTCTGACGCAGCAGGAAGCGGCGGATCTGCTGGGTGTCGGAAGGTCAACTTATATCGATTATGAGATTGGTACCATCGAGCGTTTTGACCTGCAGGTGATCCGAAGAATGAGTTTGCTTTATCAGGTGCCGATGGATGATCTGCTGGACAAGTACAACATATTTCTGATGAACGGACAGGGCGAGCAGATGAAAAGGTGGAGAATGAATCTTGGCTATAGCTGTAAGGCAATGGGTAAGTATCTCGGCGTTGCAACCAGCAATATCGTTGCATGGGAGAAGGAAGAGAAGATCATGACCCGGAAGCTGTGGGAAAGGTGTTTTGGATTCAGAAAAACCAAGTAGTAGTGATGTGAGAAAGGATGTGCTGCAATGGCTGAATTGACATACAAATGGGCAGGAGATTATCTAATTCCGGATCTGGCGATCAAGATGAACGATAAGCCGATTGGTAAATACGGCAGGATACGGCTGCGGTATCTGCAGGAACATCGGAAGGGATTGTACAGCGTAATGCTGCTCAATGGAAAGATTCAGGATCATCTGGCAGAGATCCACGAGGCGGCGCAGGAGAGGATGGAGCGCATGGTGAAATGCTGTGCAGAGAAAGAAGGAATTGACGAAGAATTGAAAGCGCGTGATCCGATGGAATGGGTGAGAAGGATGAACGGGATCAAGGCGCAGGCGGAAGAGATTGTGCTGAGTGAATTGGTTTACGGGTAAGTGAAACGAGGACTCATGAAAGCTGCGGCTGACATGGGTCCTCGGTTTGTGTTCAAGTGGCGAAGTGGCAGGATTTGGGGATGCGGAAAAGGCTTGCCAGATGAATGGGACATAAAGGCATGCTTTCATTGGTCAGCAAGATTCACCACGGATTTCCTCTGTCGCGTTGCCTTTTCTGCGAACTGTGCTGCACCGCCCCAGGAGTGGGTGATGTAGGTGATTACATAGTCGGATTGCCTGAGCATCCAGTTGTTGCGCCATGAGATGGCAAAGCGTGGATGAACGGTTTCTATGCCATCCGGGAGAATGGTGTCGGCGTAGTCGCGTGGATCAGACTTGTCTTGGCTTGGTGGCAACCGCTCCAAAACGACAGCATAATCAATGTGAGGATATTGGGGTGCCAGCCCTCGAAGGACAGAGCGCACCATAGCGTCAAATGATCCCTGACAGCCAACATAAAACATGGTGATTGCGTGGTTCTCAATCAGATCGATCAGCGTGTCACGCAGTTTTGATTTGATAGAACTCGGGCAGTCATGGTGTCCGAAGAATGTACATGCTTTTCTCATAGCTATACGCTCCTTTCGGCTATGCATAGCCTAATAGTAGCATGCGTAGCCTATAAAGTCCATCCGGATAAGATATGCTATAAGCAGGAAATCTGGAGGAGGGAGAGCATGGATACTGTTACTGCAGTCAGAAACCGCATTCTGGCGTTGTGTGGTGAGCGAGAGATTACCATCAATAAGCTGGCGACCATTTCCGCACTTCCGCCTTCAAGCATCAAGAATATTCTTTATGGCAAGAGTCAGAATCCGAAGTTGATCACGATTAAAATGATTTGCGATGGCTTGGGCATTACATTGGGAGAATTCTTTTCTACGCCGGAATTTGATGCTTTAGAGCAGGAGATCAAATAAGAACACTCACCGAACGGGTGAGTGTTTTTGCGTATTCAGGATGGCTCAACCTTGTAAAATAAAATACATCGTGCTATACTGAATGAGATAAAATATTATCTATATTGCAAGATTATATGCTTGATTGTATCGTATATTATCTGTTGGAGGCTTATATGAGATTCGTTTGGGAAACACCGGAAGAGATCAACATGGCATTGGCGCAGCGCCTGAGCCGTATCCGCAAGCGCCGCAATCTTTCGCAGCAGGCGCTTGCGGAAAAGAGCAATGTGAGCTATGGCAGTATCAAGCGCTTTGAGACGTCGGGACAGATTTCGCTGATCTCTCTGACCAAGCTGTGCGTCGCGCTGGACTGCGTGGATGAGATCAAGAATCTGTTCACCAATGTGGAGTATGGCAGCATTGAGGAGGTCCTCCGTGAAAGAACGTAAGCTGGACGTGTATCTTGGTAAGCACTTAGTAGGCACGATGGCTCAGACGGCAGACCGGCGCGTGGCATTTGCCTATTCGGAGGAATGGCTGGACAGCGGATTTGCCATCAGTCCGTTCTCGCTGCCGGTGGAGCAGAAGGTGTTCGTTCCATCCGGTCAGGCTTTTTCTGGTTTGTGGGGCGTATTTGCGGATAGCCTGCCGGATGCTTGGGGCCGGCTGCTGGTTGATCGTATGCTGAAGGAGAAGGGAATCTCTCCGGCGGACGTCACGCAGCTTGAACGCCTGGCGATTGTCGGTGAG
>JAFQIF010000164.1 GCA_017397695.1 Clostridia bacterium | reverse complement strand
TCTCGGACGGCAGCGTCACTCGCTACTTCTACGACGATCAAGGCAAGGTCGTCATGCGCCTTGACAACAGCGACCATTCATGCGCTGACCAACGCCGGCCACATCTCCTACCTCGAGATGGACGGCGATCCGACGAAGAACCTGGACGCCTTCGAGTCTGTCGTGCGCGCTATGCATGATGCGGGCATCGGCTACGGTTCCATCAATCATCCTGTCGATCGCGACCCGGTCTGCGGCTACAATGGCATCATTGGTGACAGCTGCCCCAAGTGCGGCCGCCAGGAGGAAGAGGTGCACTTTGAGCGTATCCGCCGCATCACCGGCTATCTGGTGGGCACCATGGACCGCTGGGGAAACAGCAAGCGTGCCGAGGAGCGCGACCGCGTGAAGCACGGCGTGAAGAGCGATCTGGAGTAAGAAGCATATGGAAATTCGATTGGCGGGCGTCGTGCCCGAGTCGATCGTGGACGGGCCGGGCTATCGCCTGGCCGTCTTCGTTCAGGGCTGTCCGCATGCCTGTGCGGGCTGCCATAACCCCAAGACGCATGATTTCGCGGGCGGATATCTGTCCGATACCGCGGAGATTATCGCTAAACTGGGTAAAAATCCGCTTGTGCGCGGCGTAACGCTTACTGGCGGGGAACCGATGATGCAGGCCAAAGCGCTGCGAGAGATTGCTTCCAGCGCCAAAGAGAAGGGCATGAACGTCTGGTGCTATACCGGATTTACGCTGGAGGCGCTTTGGAAGGAGAATAACGCTGAGCGTATTGCGCTGCTGGACCTGGTGGATGTGCTGGTGGATGGTCCGTATATCGCGCATGAGCGTTCTCTGGATCTCCTGTATTGCGGCAGTAAAAACCAGCGGCTTATTGATATGAAGCGGACCCGCGAAACGGGGGAAATCTGCCTGTATCAGTTGCCACAGTGGTAAGCCGGACAGTGTGGATACCGGGGAAAATGGCTATAAAAAACATAGAAAAGACGCTGAAAACCAGCGTCTTTTTTTGTTTGTTTTTTTAACCGAAAATGGCCGAAAAATCCTTTCCATCATTTGAAAAAAAGCGTCAAATTTGGTATACTAACATAGTAACAAAATGCGTGAAATTAGCCCTTGAACAGGACTGGTTTACGCAGAAAAAACGGAGGGTTTTATGATCCTTCATCTGGGCGACGATGTGTCCGTGCATACGCGCGACATCATCGCGATTGTTGATCTGACAGACAGCCACAGCGCCGTCACCGGCGCTATGCTGCATGATATCCGCCGCCAGAACAGAATCCTGGCCAAGCAGGGGATTACCGCCAAGTCTGCGGTCATCTGCGCTGGCGCCAGAAAGCCGGGCGGCATTACCGAGAACGCGCGTGTGTATCTCTCGCCGATTTCATCATCGACGCTGATGCAGCGTGCACATGAGAAAGCCTATACGGACGAACATACGCTTGCTGCGCTGTGCAGCATGCAGGGCGTCCTTTCCGACGACAAGGAAGAGATGGGGAAACGGAATGGATAATCACGAGAATCTCACGCCAAGCGAAGAAAATATCAATCTGCAGGCCTTTGAAGAGGCGGAGAAGGTCACCGAGGCCTATGATGAGAACCAGATTCAGGTGCTCGAAGGATTGGAGGCCGTCCGCAAGCGTCCGGGCATGTACATCGGCTCTACGGATGAGCGCGGTCTGCATCATCTGGTTTATGAGATCGTCGACAATGCTGTCGATGAGGCATTGGCCGGCTACTGCTCCGAGATCGTTATTACGCTGCATAAGGACGGATCCTGTTCCGTGGATGATAACGGCCGTGGCTTCCCTGTTGGCCTGCATCCCAAGCTGGGCCGTCCTGCTGTCGAGGTCTGCCTCACCATCCTGCATGCGGGCGGCAAGTTCGGAGGCGGAGGATACAAGGTCTCCGGCGGCCTGCATGGCGTCGGTGCGTCCGTCGTCAATGCGCTTTCGAAGCATCTGATGGTCACCGTCCATCAGGACGGCAAAATCTACCAGCAGGAGTATGAGCGCGGCAAGATCTGCTATGACCTCAAGGTTGTCGGCGAAACGGAGCGTACCGGTACGATCATCCGCTTCTGGCCCGACGTCAAGGGCGCAGACGATGAGGGAATCTTCGAAACCGGCGCTTTCCAGTACGATGTGCTCAAGACCCGTTTCCGTGAGATGGCGTTCCTCAATCGAGGTATCCGCATCGTCTTCCGCGATGAGCGCGGCGAGGAGACCAAGGAGCGCGTTTTCTACTACGAGGGCGGAATCAGCGAGTTCGTCAAGTACCTCAACAAGAACAAAGAGGTGCTCTTCCCGGAGCCGATCTATATCAGCGGCATGGTAGGCACGACCAGCGTCGAGGTTGCCATGCAGTACAACGATACCTACTCCGAGAATATCTTCACCTTCGTCAATAATATCCATACGCCGGACGGCGGCACACATATGGCCGGCTTCTCCATGGCCATCACCCGCGTGGTCAATGATTATGGCCGCAGGCACAATATCCTCAAGGCCAATGACGCCAATCTCAGCGGCGAGGATATCCGCGAGGGCATTGCTGCGATCGTCTCCGTCAAGCTGGAGGATCCGCAGTTCGAGAGCCAGACGAAGTCCAAACTGGGCAACAGCGAGGTCCGCACGATCGTCAATCAGCTCGTGGGCAAGCAGCTCACCGATTACCTGGAGGAGAATCCCAAGAATGCGAAACTGATTCTGGATCGCTGTCTGGCTGCTTCCCGCGCCAGAGAGGCCGCCCGCAAAGCCAGAGAGGCCACGCGCCGCAAGAGCGTGCTGGAATCCGCGAGCCTGCCGGGCAAGCTGGCTGATTGCTCCGAGCGCGATCCCAAGAAGTGCGAGATCTATCTTGTCGAGGGTGATTCCGCAGGCGGCAGCGCGAAGATGGGCCGAAACAGCCGCTTCCAGGCGATCCTTCCGCTGCGCGGTAAGATCCTTAATGTCGAAAAGACCCGTCTGGATCGCGTGCTGGGCAACGAGGAAATCAAGGCGATGATCACGGCGTTCGGCTGCGGCGTGGGCGAGGACTTCGATATCTCCAAGCTGCGCTACGACCGTATCGTCTGTATGACCGATGCCGATGTTGACGGCAGCCACATCCGCATTCTGATGCTTACGTTCTTCTATCGCTATATGCGTCCGCTCATTGAGCAGGGCCATGTCTATGCCGCTCAGCCGCCGCTGTATAAGGTTACCTATCAGAAGCAGGAGCGCTACTGCTACTCCGATGCTGAGCTGGAGAAGATCATGAGTGAGATCGGCCGCGACAAGAAGCCCGAGGTGCAGCGATATAAGGGCCTGGGCGAAATGAATGCCGAGCAGCTCTGGGATACCACGATGAACCCCGAGACGCGCACGATGCTGCGCGTGTCTGTCGAGGATGCGATTGCTGCCGACGAGATCATGAGCCTGCTGATGGGCGAAAAGGTCGAGCCGCGCCGCGAGTTCATTGAGCAGAACTCCAAACTCGTTGCTGATCTGGATATTTAAGAGGGGAGGAAGGACCTTTGGATTTCAAGGACAATCTGCCGGGTAATCTGACGGATATCGAACGTATCCGCCCGATTGATCTGGAACACGAGATGAAGACGTCCTTCATCTCTTACGCAATGGCGGTCATCATTTCCCGTGCGCTGCCGGATGTGCGCGATGGTCTTAAGCCGGTGCATCGCCGCATTCTCTATGCCATGCATGAACTGGGCGTCACGCCGGATAAGCCGTATCGTAAGTGCGCGCGTATCGTCGGCGACGTTCTGGGTAAGTATCATCCGCACGGCGATTCCTCTGTCTACGGCGCGCTTGTGCGCCTGGCGCAGTCCTTTGCTACCCGCTATCCGCTGGTCGACGGTCAGGGCAATTTTGGCTCTGTCGACGGAGACGGCGCGGCTGCCATGCGATACACCGAGGCGCGCATGAGCAAGCTCAATCTGCAGATGCTTGCGGACATCGACAAGGAAACCGTTGATTTTGTTCCCAACTTCGACGAGACGCTCATGCAGCCGACCGTTATGCCTGCCCGGTATCCGAATCTGCTGGTCAACGGCTCATCCGGTATCGCCGTCGGCATGGCGACCAATATCCCGCCGCATAACCTTGGCGAGGTCATCGACGGCGTGGTCAAGCTCATTGAAAAGCCTGATGCGACCAATCAGGAACTGATGGAGTGTATCAAGGGACCGGACTTCCCGACGGGCGCCCTGATCCTGGGACGCAGGGGCATTTACGACACATACACCACCGGCCGCGGCCGCATCATCGTGCGCGCCAAGACCGACATCGAGCCGATGCCGAATAACCGTCAGCGCATTGTCGTCACGGAAATTCCGTACATGGTCAATAAAGCTGCGCTGATCGCCAAGATCGCGGAGCTGGTGCACGACAAGAAGCTCGAAGGCATCAGCGACATCCGCGACGAGTCCGACCGCGTGGGCATGCGCATTGTCATCGAGCTCAAGCGCGATGTCAATGCTGCTGTTGTGCTCAATTACCTCTACAAGCACACCCAGATGCAGGATGCCTTCGGCGCGATCATGCTGGCGCTGGTGGATGGCGAGCCGAAGGTGCTGACCCTCAGGGAGATGCTTTATCACTATCTCCAGCACCAGAAAGAGGTTATCACCCGCAGAACCTGTTACGACCTGGACAAGGCTGAGGCGCGCGCCCATATCCTGGAAGGCTTGCTCATCGCGCTGGATAATATCGACGAGATCGTGCGGATCATTCGTTCCAGCGCCAATACTGCAGAGGCAAAGGTTCAGCTCATGGAGCGCTTCGGTCTCTCCGATAAGCAGGCTCAGGCGATCCTCGATATGCGTCTGGCTCGTCTGACCGGTCTGGAGCGTGAGCGCCTGCAGGAGGAATACGCTGAGCTGCAAAAGACCATTGCGTATCTGCGCGCCGTGCTCGCCGATGAGCAGCTGGTGCTGGGCATCATCCGCGACGAGATGCTCGTTATCAAGGAAAAGCATGCCGACGAGCGCCGTACGGAGATCACCGCCATGGATGGCGAGATCGATCCGGAGGACCTCATTCAGGAGGACAGCGTCGTCGTGACGCTGACGCACTTCGGCTATGTCAAGCGCATTCCGCGCACGACCTACCGCAGCCAGAACCGCGGCGGCAAGGGCGTCATGGGCATGACCACGCGTGAGGAGGACTACGCCGAAAAGATGCTGGTCACCTCCACACATGCGGAGATCCTCTTCTTCACCAATAAGGGCCGTCTCTACAGCCTCAAGGGCTACGAGATTCCGGAGGCAGGACGCGCTGCACGCGGTACCGCAATCGTGAATCTACTCCAGCTCGATGGCGGCGAGAAGGTTACGGCGATGATTCCGCTGCCCAAGGAGCGTGAGGAAGGCTATCTGGTCATGGCGACCAAGAATGGCCTGATCAAGAAGACTGCCAGCGATGAGTTTGCGAACCTGCGCAAGAAGGGCCTGATTGCCATTGCGCTGCGCGAGGACGATGAGCTGATCGCGGTCGAGCTTACGCAGGGCGAGAGCGACCTGATGATGGCGACCCGCATGGGTCAGGCGATCCGCTTTAATGAATCCGACGTCCGCGCCATGGGCCGCAATTCCATGGGCGTGCGCTCCATTGATCTGGCTGAGGGCGATGAAGTGATCGCTCTGGCGAAGGTTGAAGCGGGCAAGCAGGTTCTCGCTATCACGCAGAACGGCTACGGCAAGCGCACAGAGATCGATGAATTCCGCACGCAGACCCGCGGCGGCAAGGGCATCCTTGCGATGCGCCTGACCGAGAAGACGGGCCTGATGGCTGCGCAGATGCTGGTCGATCCGGATGAGGACATCATGCTCATCACCGACGATGGCACAATCATCCGCATGCCTGTCTCCGGCATCTCTGTGATTGGCCGCGTGTCTCAGGGTGTGCGCGTCATGCGTGTGGAGGGCGAGAGCCGCATTGTCGGCGTGACCGCCACCGAGCGCGAGGAAGAGACAGTCGAAGAAACGGTCGAAGAGACGGAAGAAACGAACGAGTGAGGGACGTTGGGGATTTCATCCCCAAACCCCTGACCGAGGGACATTGTCCCTCGGACTCCCTATTACGCTTTGCGGCGGCTTTAAGATGCTTCCTGAGGAGCGGCTATTGCCGCTCCATGGAAAAATACTTAAAACAAGCGCGAAGCGAAGAAGGGAGTTTGAGGGATGAAATCCCTCAAGCAGGTCTGGGCGGCAGCCCAGCGTACTCCATAACCCCAGGGAGCCGATGGGCAAAGTCTCCGTCGGCTTCTTTTTTGAGGATGTTTTCGTATGAAGATGAATAAAGCGCTTCTTGTGGTGCTGGCTGTCGTGGGCGTGAGCGTTTCCGGCCCGATGGTCAAGTGGTCGCTTGCCTGCGGTGCGTCACCGGTGATGATCGCCTTTGGCCGTATGCTGCTTTCTGCGCTGATTCTGCTGATTCCGGCGCTGAAAAGCGGCGAGCTGCAGCAGGTTTTCCGCGCGCCCAAAAGGCAGCTTGTGCTCGCATGCGCAGCGGGTTTTCTGCTGGCGCTGCATTATACGGCGTGGATGACGAGCCTGTCATTTGCTTCCACGTTTGTATCGACGGCGCTGGTGTGCACGCAGCCCTTGTTTGTTGCGGCGCTTTCGGGCATCCTGCTCCATGAGCCAATCAAGCGCGAGGCGATCCCCGGCGCGATTGTGGCGATCATCGGTGCGGCGTTGATTGCGCTGCTGTCGATGACAGGGGAGCATGGCAGCCTGTTGGGCGATGCGCTGGCTCTGGTGGGCGCGGTGTTTATCGCGGGCCATTGGCTTTGCGGCCGAGCTGCGAGGAAGAATCTGCCGGCGATCGGCTACATGACGTTTGTATATCTGGTCACGGCATTTTGTCTGCTCTGTTTCTCGCCGTTTACCGGTGGTTTCAGGGTGACGGCAGCCTCGCTGGGCGGCATCCTCGTGCTCGCGCTGGCCTGTACGCTGGGCGGCCATGCGCTGATGACCTATCTGCTGGGCTATGTCAGCGCGGATGTGGTATCCTTTGCGCTGCTGGGCGAGCCGATCGGCGCGGCAATCTGGGCGCTGATTCTCTTCAGGGAGCCGGTGACGCTGCCGCTGCTTATCGGCGGTATGACGGTCATCGTCGGCCTTGCGATGTATACCTGGGGCGAGATGCTGGCGGCAAAGCGCGAGGGCAAAAGCAATTGACCCTTGCCATTCCTGCGTTTTTTTGATATGATATCTGCACTGAGACAAAAAACACGCGCGAGAGAGCTGCGCGCGGAAAGAAGGCATTGCTATGAGCGAAATCAAAGTGTATGATCTGCGCGATATTTCCGCAGACCCCAAGGCATTCGAAGGTCAGGTTGTGGCTGTTCAGGGCTGGGTCCGCAATCATCGCAAGCAGAAGAATATTGGCTTCATGGAATTCTTTGACGGCACCGTCCTTGCGCCGATGCAGGTCGTTTATGACGAGAATGTGGAAGGTTTTGCCGGCGTGCAGGCCATCCGCAACGGTGCTGCTATCCGCGCCGAGGGCAAGCTTGTCATGAGCCCGAAGGGCCAGCTGGAGATGCAGGCCGCTAAGGTCGTGCTGGAGGGCGACTGCTCTGAGGATTATCCGCTGCAGCCTAAGCGCCACAGCCTGGAGTTTCTGCGCGAGATCGCGTATCTGCGCCCGCGTACCCGTTTGTTCCAGGCGGTTTTCCGCGTCCGCTCCATCGCTGCGCAGGCGATTCATAATTATTTCCAGACCCGCGGCTATGTCTATGTGCATACCCCGCTGATCACCGCCAATGACGCCGAGGGCGCGGGCAACACCTTCACGGTTACGACCTGTGAGATGGGCAAGCCCTATAAGCCGGAGGAGGATTTCTTCGGTCATCCGGCTTCCCTGGCTGTTACTGGCCAGCTCGAGGGCGAAACCTATGCCATGGCGTATAAGCGCATCTATACCTTCGGCCCGACTTTCCGCGCCGAAAACTCCAATACGAATACCCACTTGGCCGAGTTCTGGATGATGGAGCCGGAAATCTGCTTCTGCGATCTCGATCAGCTGATGGATATCGAAGAAGACTTCCTCAAGACCGTCGTTCAGGAAGTGCTTGATAAGGCGATGCCGGAGCTTACGTTCCTGCAGGGCTATGCCAAGTCCAACCTCATCGAGAAGCTGCAGGCGCTTACCACCTCTACCGTCGCCCGTGTGACCCATGAGGAGGCCATTACCATCCTGCGCAATGCTCCGGTCGAGTTCGAGCACGAGGCGAAGTACGGCGAAGATATCTTCAAGGAGCACGAGAAGTATCTGTGCGATGTGCACTTCAAGTCCCCGGTCTTCGTCTATGACTGGCCGAAGGACATCAAGGCGTTCTA
>JAFQIF010000163.1 GCA_017397695.1 Clostridia bacterium | reverse complement strand
AGCTTATGGCAGTTGCCGGAGGAATCCTGCACCTTGCCGTCGAGGTTCTTGATGAAGTTGAAGACCATGTCCCAGCCCTCGTCGATGGTGGGCTTGGAGAAGAGCATGGTGCACAGCTGAGTGTAGGCAGAGCCGGACTTCGCCGGGGAGGCGTAAGCGATCTTACCCTTGAGATTCTCGTTGCACAGGTCATCCCAGGTCTTGGGCACATCTTCCTCAGCGATCAGGGTCTTGTTGTAGATGATGACCATCGGCAGCGGAGATTCGCCGATCCACAGGTCGTCAGCGGCCTTGTAAGCCTCGCCGATGACGTCGTCATTGGCACAGACATACGGCTCAAAGTAATCCACATAGCCCGCGAGGGTATCCGCGCCGCCGCCCCAGAGGACGTCGCCCTGCGGATTCTCGCTCTCGGCAACGATACGCTGGCACAGCTCACCGGTGCCGGCAGCGATCACCTGAACGTCGATGTCCGGGTACGCAGCCTGGAACATCGCCACGCCGGCGTTGAGCGGATCCGCGTCATGCGGAGAATAGACGACGAGGCTGCCTGCGGCCATAGCGGACGCAGCGGTCATGAGCATCATCGCAGCGAGGACGAGCGCGAAAAACTTCTTCATAACAGATATCCTCCTTTTGTCTTTCGGAGATTCCCATATTCGTTTCAGAGAATCTTCCATATACTGGTTTTATTTTACGCCGCAATAACCATATGTGTCAAGTATTTTCAAGGCATATTGTCCAATTTCCGTACAATTGCGAATCAAAGCGGCATTCTTTTGCATTCTTTTTGTTTTTTCGTTGCAAACTGCAAGTTTTATGGTATGATGAATAAAGCAATCTCAACACAACTCCCCCGCGTACGCGGGAGAAAAGAGGCAACATGGCATTTCTGCGCATGCTGGAGGACATCCGCAACCCGGAGCTCGAAACCTTGTTTCAATTTGTCACCCTATTTGGCGAAGAGACTCTTTTTATCATCTTCGGCCTGCTGTTCTTCTGGTGTATCGACAAGCGCGAGGGATATTTCCTGCTGTGTGTCGGTCTGATCGGCACGGTGGTCAATCAGTTCCTCAAGCTCTATTTCCGCATTCCGCGTCCATGGGTACGTGATCCCTCCTTCACGATTGTGGAAAGCGCCAGAGACGCCGCAACAGGCTATTCCTTTCCCAGTGGCCATACGCAAACGAGCGTAGGCGTATACGGCGGCATTGCAAAATGGACCGGGAAAAGCCTGGTGAGTATCGTGTGCATCGCGCTGTGCATGCTGGTTCCGCTCTCGCGCATGTATCTGGGCGTACATACGCCGGCAGACGTTGGCGTATCCATCGTGGCAGCTCTTGCGCTCATCTTCCTGTTCTACCCGCTGATTCGCAAGGGCTGCGACAGCACGAAGACCATGCGCCCTGTGTTTATCTGCATGACGCTTTTTTCCGCGGCATACGTCGCCTTTGTTCATCTGTATACCTTCCCTGCGGATGTGGACGCAGACAACCTCTCCCACGGCATCAAGAATGCCTATACGATGCTCGGATGTATTCTGGGCGTGTGGCTGACCTGGGAAGCCGACCGGAAATACCTACGATTTGAAACCAATGCACCGCTGGCAGCACAGGCAATCAAACTGCTTTTCGGCCTCGCCATTCTGCTGGGCATCAAGGGCGGATTAAAGGCGCCGCTCTATGCCCTGACCGGCGGGCATTCTTTCGCAGATTTGATCCGCTATTTCCTGATGGTTGCTTTTGCAGGCTGTATCTGGCCGATAACGTTCCCCTTCTGGAAAAAGAAACTCACCAAATAATACCGTGCGCGACAAGCGCCGCAGGTACAGCCTGCGGCGCTCTTTCTATGCTTACTCAGATATTCTTCATCACGCCGCTGCGCACCAGATATGCGATAACCGCACCGCAAACGCATGCGCCCACAATGGTAGAGACGAGGAACGGCGCAACATAGGCATACTACGCTACAGTACCTGCATCCATACCCATAAACGATACAGCGATGGGATATGCCAACAAGCCGCCAAGAAGGCCCGTGCCGATGATCTCGCCCAGCACGGCATGCAGCACATTTTTCGTCTTTCCATAGACAACGCCGCACAGCATTGCGCCGCACATGCTGCCAGGAAACGCCAGCAGGCTGCCCAGGCCCAGCAGATTACGGATCAGGCTCGATCAAATGCTATACCTGCAGCATACCATGGACCCAGCACTACGCCGGCGAGCACGTTAACCATATGCTGCACGGGTGCACATTTGCTGAAAAGCACAGGAAAGGACAGCGCACTGCCCACAACCGCCACGGCTCACAAAACGCCCGCCAGAGACAAACGAAGTGTCTTGTTTCTTTTCATTTTCATCGTATTTCGCTCCATTTCAAAGATCGGAAGGCTGCAGGCATACCACAGCCCTCAGGTGCATGAGGCAGCGAACACTGTTTGTCCGCTGTACGGTCGAGGCTTTCTGGCCTCCTCTCACGCCGGAACACGGCTTCCCATCGCTGTATATACCCATCACAGGGCGCTCCCCCTCTGACGGACCCGAATTTCCGGGCAGTTTCCTCCTTCCCTTCAGCCTGATCTATGCCGGAGCGCAAAAGCACCCGGCATCATCTGATCATAAACATATGATCCAGCGGGCCGCTGCCCTGCCCCAGATTCATCCGCGCCGCAATCGCGCCGCTGATATAAACCTTAGCGCGGCCGATCGCTTCTTCCAGCAGATGGCCCAGCGCCAGATTGGATGCAATAGCGCTGGAGAGCGTACACCCTGTGCCGTGTGTATTCGGGTTATCAATCCTGTTTCCCCTGTACCAGCGCAGGCAACCGCTCAAGCAAAGCAGATCATCTGCATCGCACACCTGATGTCCGCCTTTGAGCAGTACGGCACAGCCGCACTCGCGCTCAATTCTCTGCGCCGCGTGCTCCATATCTTCCTTCGTGTGAATCTTCATTCCGGCAAGAACCTGCGCCTCCGGAACATTGGGCGTAATCACGCAGGCAAGCGGCATCAGCTTCTTCTTCAAAGCATGAATCGCATCTTCAGCCAACAGTCTCGAGCCGCTGGTGGAGACCATCACCGGATCAACGACGATATTCCTGGCGCTATGCGCATCAAGGCGCTGTGCAATGACCTCAATGAGCGCAGCGCTGGCAATCATCCCCGTCTTGACGGCGTCTGGTCTGATATCCTCAAAGACGCAGTCGATCTGCTTTTGCAAAAAAGAAGGCTCGGTTTCCATGATCCCATAAACACCCGTGGTGTTCTGTGCCGTCAGCGCTGTGATCGCACTCATAGCATATACGCCATGCATTGCCATGGTCTTGATATCTGCCTGAATACCCGCGCCGCCGCTTGAATCGCTGCCCGCTATGGTGAGTGCTGTTTTGATACTCTTCATATGCATTGCTCCTTACCTCATCGCAATCCTGCTGCATGCTTCACGCAGGATTCTGCATTCGCTCTGGATATCTTCCGCCGCAAAAATGCCTGATACTACCGCTGCGCCAGCTGCACCCGTACCCTCCAGCCAGGCGATATTCTCTCTGGATATGCCGCAGATAGCGACAACAGGAATACGTACGCTCACTGTGATCTGCCTCAGGCGCTCCAGCGTCATCGGCAATGCATCGGGTTTGTTGTCGTGCGAAAGACCGCGCCGCTCGCCAAAGCAATCTCCACATCGTCGTTGATCATCAGCGGCACACCATAGCGGCTGCACAATACACGCATCCGTACAGCCTCCTCATAAAATGCTTCGCGCGATAGTTCCTTTTCCCGCAGCTGCACGCAAGTTACTCCACCGCGAATCGCCTGCTCCACTTGCATGTCCAGCGTCTGACCGCGCAGCCATCTTCTGTCTGTTACGGCATACAGACAAAGCATCCCGCGTATCTCATCCTGATTCCAGCGCATAGTTCGCCCCCTCCTCAAGCATGTTCTGCGTCATGCGATAAGCCGCATCGATAATAAAGCCCCGGCAGGCAGCATTGCCCTCCATCGAACCCATCCGGCGCTGAGCAATTTCCCCACACATACCCATCATACAGACGGCGGCTGCACACGCCTCAAACAGACGTTCCGGATTGGCAGCAGCGAACGCGCCCAACAGCGCCGTAAGCTGGCAGCCGGCGCCGGTGACGCTGCGCAGGATTTCATGCCCGTTGTCCACGGTGCACAAGAGAATTCCATCTGTGACCACATCGGTTTTACCCGTCATGACGACAATCGCTCCTGTAAGCTTCGCCAGCCTTCGCGCAGCAGCGCGGGCGTCCAGCACGGTATCCGCCGCTTCCAGGCTATGCGTGTTGTCATTCTCTCCCGCCAGCACGCGAATCTCGGATACATTGCCCCTGATCACGCAGACAACACCCGAAGAAATCAGGCGATTCGCTGCTTCGAGCCTGGCTGGTGATGCCGTTACGCCGACAGGATCAAGGACGACAGGAATACCTTTCTCACCCGCTCGCGCAGCAGATTGGTACATTCCCTTAAGCCTGCGCACATTAGGCGTGCCCAGGCTCAGCGTCAGCGCATCACAGCAGGCCGTGATCTGCGCCGATTCCATCGGATCATCCGCCATAATCGGCGATGCGCCGACAGCCAGAAGCAGATTTGCGCAGTCATTGGCCGTCACATAATTGGCGATGCAGTGTATCAGCGGTGTTTTTCGTCAGATATCCTCCAGCAAATGCGTCAGCATAGCTTCCTCCCAGATCAGCAAACAACAGAAAAAGGGCGTCTCCCCAATGGGAAACGCCCTGTAAAAATATACAAGCTCTGTATGCTTCCTACGTCGGCATTATCCGCATCAGGTTTAAGGGTCGAAGGGCAAACCTTCCTCTCAGCCTGCTGATTGCAAGCTCCCCTGATATGTGATTATATTGCTATTATAGCACGGAAGCTATTCTGTCTCAAATGCATGCTGTGCCGGTCACCACTTATTTTCAACCTTCTCAGCAAAGCCGAACAGATCCTGCACGGCGAGCTTTGTACCATCGTCAAGCACAGCCGTGCCGCTAAACCGACCGAAGACCTGATTCTGATCACTCTTGATCAGCTTCACATCTGTACAAGAGGCGCGGTTGATCACTGGGACGAAGTCCATCTCAAACCGGCCATCATCGCTGGTAAACGTCCACGCCTTGAGATAATCCTCCTTGCCATCCTTCATGGGGATATTGAACGAGACCTGAGAGAGCTTATGCGCCTTGCCCGCATAAAACAGCATATTCTCGCTCGCAGCGCTGGTATCACCAAAGCCATAGCCAATGTTAAAGCCGAAGTCCACACCATCTACAAGACCAGAGGCACTGCCCCAATACCAGGTGTTGTGATACGTCCATACGCCGCGGCCCCAGTCCAGCACGCCGAAAGACTCTTCAGGATCAAAGACATACGTCTCATCTCCCAGCTTCACCGTACCCGATGCGCGCATACAGTTGATCTTCTGATTGTAATAGAAGTGTGCTGGCTTTTCGAACGGCGTACAGATGACGATGGACTCTTCCGGCTCATCAGAAAGCACAACATTGATTTCAATCGGCTTACCATCCTTAAAGTCGTCCATATGCGCCTGCAGGCGGCGCTTTCCGCCCTCGACGGTAAACGTAAGGAAGTAGCCCTTTCCTGCAATTCTCGTCACGCCGGATGCGGAAGAAGGCGGCAGATTGGTTTTTCCCATCGGAAAGATGCGCATTGGAGATTTGGTGATCTCCCACGGTGTCCCGGAGAAGGACAGAAACGAAATGGAATCCAGACCCATATAACTGTTATCCGCAATAGTAAGCGCTACGCCGAAGCGATCATTACCCACATAGTAATAGTCCCATTCCTTCAGCCGGGCAAAACCACCCTTTACCTTTGAACGCTCATAGACCGGAAGCAACCTTTTGGCGTAGCCCGGCTGCGTCAGGTTGCCGCGATGATCGAGCAGCGGGATCGTCCTTATGATTTCGTGCTGCATACATCAACACTCCTTCTGCAACGCACACGATCCAAAAAAGACCATTGATACCCGAAGATATCAATGGTCCTTCCATCAAAATTACTTGCCCTCGAGCTTATCGAGCATATCCCACACGCCCAGCATGTACATGATGCCCAGCGCACGATCATACAGGCCGTAACCCGGACGGCAGTTACCCGGGCCCTCGCCCCAGAGATGACGGCCATGGTCCGGACGGATGTAGCCCTCGTAGCCACAGTCATGATAAGCCTTGAGGATCTCCAGGATGCCAGTTTCGCCGTCGCAATCACGATGGCTGGCCTCGGAGAAGTCGCCGTTGTCGAAATGCTTAACGTTGCGGATGTGCGCAAACGCGATGCGGTCGCAGTGCTTGCGAACGATCTCGGCAACATTGTTCTCCGGGTTCGCGTTCAGAGAACCGGAGCACAGGGTCAGGCAGTTATACGGATTATCAACCATGCTCAGGAAGCGGTCGATATTCTCGGCGTTAATGAGCAGGCGCGGCAGGCCGAAGATATCCCACGGCGGATCGTCCATGTGGATAGCCATCTTGATGTCGCACTCCTCACAGGTGGGCATAATCGCCTCGAGGAAGTACTTGAGGTTCGCCCAGAGCTTCTCGT
>JAFQIF010000162.1 GCA_017397695.1 Clostridia bacterium | reverse complement strand
TAAACCGCCGGTCCGTCACAGTGCTTCCCCGCGGCTCAGCATACATATTCAAGCCGCCACTGCGATACTCCTCCTTCAGATCCATCTGCGGGAACGCGCAGGCAAGAGCAGCCTTTTCATTTTCATCAAAGACGAGGAACTTCGTCATCATGTAGCCCGTCATGGCGTTTTCGCCGCGGCCGATCTGCACCTTCGTCCATGTATTTCCACGTTCAAGCACAAGCACCGGCGTACGGTTATAGAATTTTCCATAGGAATACGATCTCTGATCCGGCTCCGCGCGCAGGTGCAGGCGATCCGCAGGATTGGGATTATTCACCAGCGCATAGGCAGACGTGTTCATGCGCGCGAACATCTCCTCATAAGAGGCATTGAGCATCATATCCCGATTCCGCAGAACGCCCCATGGGGATCTTCCATACACATAGCCGTCGTTGCGGTGAACCGTAAGTTGTCCTTCCGGTGCGGCATAATCTGCGCCGATGGTACGCACGCCGCTGTCATCCACGCCCCTGAGCACCCAGCTGCCCGCATCTGCGCGCTTCATCGCGTACATCATCCTGCCGGAGCTGATGAATACCTCACCCTCCCCGGCGTGATAGGTATCCAGCACGGCTTCGCTTTCAAAACGCAGCGTCGCAGCATGCTCAAAGAACGCACCGCTCCGGTCATCCAAATCTTCCACGCGCAGAAGGAAACTGCCGTCTGCCGTTTCAAAAAGCCTTGCTGCGTGCACGCGCGAGATATCCATATCCCGGATCATCTCTCCCGCAGCAGACTGCGATCTGGCGAAGGCTTCATTTTTGATCAGTGGATACAGGCCGTCCCTGGGATCAGCGTCGAATGTGTTGATATTGAAATTCGCAAGTTCCAGACTCTGCGCAAATTCCTCGTTCACAACAATGGGCGCATACGTCCAGCGGTCGCGGATGTTTTCGTTTTCGTCCTCGTCGGTTTCCTCATAGAAGAGCGTGCCGTCTGAAACGCCGCCCATTATGCCCGTAAAGCCATCTTCCTTGGGCCAATAGGACAGCGCGCTTACGCAGCCCCACTGCCCGTTCATCTTGAACGCATTATAATGCACGGAACTGTCTTCGGCCCTGTCCACATAGGTATACCACAGCGAATCTCCGCCAGTGTCGATCAGCAGGCTGGGCAATACGTCGCCGTCATAGACGGCATCGGTATTGTCGATGGTCAGCACATACGAGGGATCATCCTGCGCCTTTTCGGCCATACACAGGATGTTGTCGTCTCCCTGCTTGAGAATCAGCGCAAACTGGCCCCGGCTTTCGTCGCCCCAGCCGTCGTGCGCGGCGATGGCATAGCCCGGATGAACAGATGAACACAGTTTGAGCACAGCCTGCGGCAGGTTTTCTCCTGTCTCAGCACAGGCCGACGCACACAGCACGACAAGCAGCAGGAAAACCCTCTTGATCCTTCGTATCATCTTCTGCCCTTCCTTCATCTTATTTCCCCGCGAAGCGAAGAAGGGAGTTTGAGGGACAGCGTCCCTCAAGCGGGTTTTTAGGGCGGCAGCCCTAACGTCCCTCTCCTTATATCAACAAAACGAAAGGATCAGGCCTTTTCTTCCCAGTCCCTGTTCTTTTCGGCAAGTTTTTCCAGCTTTCTTTCGCTGCTGCGCTGCGCGATCATCGTGCGGATCTGTCCGGCGGTCTCCTCAAACCACTCCGGCAGCGTCTCCTTGAGCGATCCGCCGAGACGCTTAAACGCATCAACGATAACTTCCTTCGTCTCCTCGTCCATAGAGGATACGGCGCGCAGGATCGCACGGACATTCTTTCCCTCAAAGAGATCAGAAATATTCCGCCCATCCGATGCGCTGAGCACACCGTACACGCCGTCAATAACGCGCTTGCGCTCCTGCGTATCCAGCCCGGACAGCCAGGTTTTAATCGTATCCTCCGCCAGGCGGCTCTCTCGCGTGCGCTCAGGCACGGTGATAAAGCGTCCGCCCATGATCTGCCAGGTATACGGATTATGCTGAAAGAGTCCGCCTGCATCGCTGCGCACAACGATAAATGGCTCCGCATGCCACAGCAGAATGCCGATAAGCGACGACTGAGGCACAAAGGTATGGATACGCATATTGATCTGATGGAATTCCGGTGATGCGATTACGGATTCATTGAAACCCGGTCCATCAAAATTGTACACGCAGATCACGCGCTCCTGCACACGATCCGGCGCAAAGATGCCCGCATAGGCCGCCAGATTGCCGCCCTTGGAATGGCCGCACAGGATAGCAGGCATAGGAAGCGCCTCCGATGCGCGCACAATATAATCCAGCGCAGCGCCCTGCGCGGGCACCTCGCCGGCAAAGCTCATATTAAAATCTTCTTTCCAGCCGACGACGGTGGAATCCGTGCCGCGGAACGCAACGACGGCCGGACCGACCGGCGGCAGGAAGGTGATCGCCGAAAACTGCTCCTCGGTTTCCTCGTCATAGCGATTCACATAGCCCGTCAGGCGCATTGTGCCAAAGCGCTCGGAATTGCGCACGGCCTCCAGCAGCAGGCAGTCCTCCCTGACCGACTCGATCATGCACGAGCTGGACAGCCCGTGTTCCAGAAAATACTCTGCCGCAACCGACAAAAGCGCGCCCTCCAGCGAGAAGGCCTCGGACACCAGACCATCAAAGGGCATATAGGACAGGTAGCTGAGAATCAGCGCATCCACTGCGCCCAACGGCACCTGGCCCAGCGGAATATCTCCCCGCCACTGCACATAATCGATCATATTGGCCATTGCATTTCCCTCTCTTCCATATCCAAGCAGCATGCTTATGTTTTGATTATAGATTCGCCCCTACCGTCTGTCAACCGCTGCGTCATTGACCCATCTGCCCATAAGCGCCAGCACAGCGGGGAAAAACTCAACAAAAATCAGCTTTTTCAGCAGTTTTTGAATTGACACAGCGCCCGCGCTGTTTTATACTTACATGCATATCTCTTCGGATAGGGTGTATTTCCTATGCGCAAAGATATTTCGCATACTGATTTGGAGGCGTTCAATTGCTTCATACCTGGGAATTGACGATCCCGCAGCTTCAGCCTGCGGGGCTCAAGCGCCGCGCTTATCTGTATCTGCCCCGCGCCTACGACGAGAAGCCTGAGGCACGCTTTCCCGTGCTGTATATGCTCGACGGTCAGAATATATTTCTGGACAGCGAGGCGTCCTTCGGCCGCTCATGGCGGATGTACGACTACATGAACCGAACACAGACGCCGGTGATCATCGTCGCCGTGGAGAGCAACCGCATTGGTAATCATCGCCTGTGCGAATACTCGCCCTTCACGCACGAGGAGTCCTCGCTGGGCGAAATCGAAGGTCGGGGCCGGATCATGATGGACTGGATGACCGGAACGCTCAAGCCGCAGATCGACAAGTACTTCCGCACGCTGCCCGATCGCGAGCATACCGCCATTGCCGGCTCGTCCATGGGCGGTCTGCTGAGCCTGTATGCTGCCTGCCATTACAACGACACGTTCTCCCGCGCCGCCTGCCTCTCGCCCAGTCTCTGGGTCGATCCCGGTAAGGTACGCCGCATGCTCAAGCGTGCGCGCTTTGGCCCCGATACGATCGTGTACATGGACTACGGCGCAGACGAGATGAGCAATCACGAAGAAACCGCCGGCATCCTGCCCAGCGTCTTCCAGTCGCTCTACAGCCAGGGTGTGAACCTTACCTTCCGCATTGTCCCCCACGGTGTACACAGCGAAGCCTGCTGGGAAGAGCAGGCGCCCGTGTTCATGGCGTGTCTGGGACTGGTTTGAATACAGCTGATAAAGGAGCTTATCCATGGAAATTCGTTATTTCAGAAACTACTCCCACTGCCTGGGCCGAGATATGGAAATGAAGGTTTACGGCCATCGCGGCAAGCCGGTGCTCTTTATCCCCTGCCAGGCCGGCCGCTTCATGGATTTTGAAGCCTTCCACATGGACGATGTCTTCCGTCCGTGGATCGACGCGGGCAAGGTGATGGTCTTCTCCATCGATACCATCGACGGCGAGACCTGGGCCAACCGCGGCGGCGACAACCGCTGGCGCATCGAGCGCCACGAAGCCTGGTTCCACTACATCGTAGACGAGGTCGTGCCGCAGATCCATCATCTGGCGGGCGAGCGCAACTGGCATCAGGAGATGATCATGACCTTCGGCTGCTCCATGGGTGCGCAGCACGCGGCGAACCTCATCTTCCGCCGTCCGGACCTGTTCGACAGCTGTCTGGCGCTGTCCGGCGTGTATGATTCCCGCGATGCGTTCGGCGGCTACATGGACGATCTGGTTTACGCCAACAGCCCGTGCGACTACATCGCCGGCATGCCGCACGACCATCCGTATATCCGCCTGTATAACCAGCACAAGATCATCATCTGCGTCGGTCAGGGTGCCTGGGAAGATGTGCTCAAGGAAAGCACCGGCTGGCTCGGCCGCGTGCTCTATCAGAAGGGCATCAATGCTTCCGTTAATTTCTGGGGTTATGACGTCAACCACGACTGGCCGTGGTGGTACAAGCAGACCGCGCACTACCTGCCGATGATCGTCGGTAATCCCTGAGCGGCCTGAGACCGCGTGCACTATGCTTCGCCTTGCTTCTAAGAGTATCGTTCGCGCAGAGGGCGCTCCAATACCTTACTAGGCGAATCGAAGTAGTTTTGGCTTGCCAAACCCGTTTCCTTCGCGCAGCAGGCGCCCGGAAACTGATTTCTTACTATTTGACAAAGTATATTTAAGGAGAGTTTTCCATGAAGAATTTTGTTTTCATTTCTCCGAACTTCCCGACCAACTACTGGAAGTTCTGCGCTGAGCTCAAGCGCAATGGCATGAACGTGCTGGGTATCGGCGACTGCCCGTATGACCAGCTGATGCCGGAGCTCAAGGATTCCCTGAACGAGTACTACAAGGTCTCCTCCCTGGAGAACTATGACGAAGTGTTCCGCGCCGTCGCGTTCCTGACCTACAAGCATGGTAAGATCGACTGGCTGGAGAGCAACAACGAGTACTGGCTGGAGAAGGACGCCGCCCTGCGCACCGCCTTCAACATCACCACCGGCTTCCAGGCGAGCGACATGGACGCGGTCAAGTACAAGTCCAAGATGAAGGCGTACTATGCCAAGGCCGGCATCAAGACCGCCCGCTATCATCTGGTGTACGACTATGAGGGCTGCAAGAAGTTCATCTCTGAGGTCGGCTACCCGGTCATCGTCAAGCCGGACAACGGCGTGGGCGCTTCCTGCACCTACAAGCTGAAGAGCGACGCGGACTTTGACTACTTCTACGCCACCAAGGACGACGTCCTTTACATCATGGAGGAGTTCGTCAACGGCACTGTTCACACCTACGACGCCATCATCGATTCCAACGGCGAGCCCATGTTTGAAACCGGCAACGTGACCCCCATGTCCATCATGGAGATCGTCAATGACAACGACAACTCCCTGTACTACATCGTTAAGGATCTGCCCGACGACGTGCGCGAGGCCGGCCG
>JAFQIF010000161.1 GCA_017397695.1 Clostridia bacterium | reverse complement strand
GGATTCAGGAATACTTACGGCTTGCAGAGCAGACCGCCAGAAGCCTGACGCGCAGCTGTGAGAACTGGACGGGCTTTCTTGAAACGTCCTCCCGGCTGTACAAATACGATTATCAGGATCAGCTGATGATCTATGCACAGCGCCCGGACGCGACTGCCTGCGCAAGCTATGAGCTGTGGAACAATACGATGCACCGATATGTGAAGCGCGGTTCTAAGGGAATCGCGCTTCTTTCTATGTCGGGCGGTCGGATGGACGTTCGCTATGTGTTTGACGTTGCGGACACCGGCAGGCGCGCATCCTCGCGCGATCCATACCTTTGGCAGCTGGAGCCGCGCCATGAGCAGGCAATCTCGGAGTCGCTGGCAGCGCGCTTTGGTATTTCTGCCGATCACGGCCTTGTGCATCAGATCGAAAACATCGCGCAGGAGGCGGCTGCGGATTACTGGCAGGAGCACAAGCGTGACATCCTCGGTATCGTTGACGGATCGTTCCTTGAGGAGTACGATGAATTTGACGTTGGGGCCTCTTTCAGAAAAGCGGCCAGAGCCAGCGTCGCCTACACGCTCATGGCGCGCTGCGGGCTTAATCCACAGAAGCACTTTGAACACGAGGACTTTATGAGCATCTTTGATTGGAATACGCCGGATGCTGTTGGAATGCTCGGCAATGCGGTCAGCGAAGTCAGTCAACAGGTGCTGCGCCAGATTGAAATGACCATCAAAAGCGTTGAAAGGAGCTATGAATATGAGCACGATCCAATACAAGCAGGCAGGAGATTACCTGATTCCCGATCTGACCCTTCCCCCGCAGCCGACAGAGCCACTGAGCAAGTATGGCAGGATGCGCGAGAAATACCTGAAGGAGAACCGCAAGGGGCTGTGGAGCGTGATGCTCCTGAACGGGACGCTGCCGACGCATCTCAGGGAAATCGACGAGACGGCGAACAGGCGGCTGGAGCAGATGATGAGCGAGCTGACGGCGCAGGCGGGGATCACGGAAGCGCTGAAGGAGCGCGATCCGATGGCGTGGACGCAGCAGATGAACAACCTGAAGGCACAGGCCGAGGAAGCGATTCTCAGCGAGCTGATCTTCAGCTGAATTTCCTCGACAGCTCCATGCTGTTCCCCTCAGAAGCATCGCAAATTGAACAGATCGACATGGCGGAGAGCGCAGACAAAGCGCCCTTCGCCTCTTTCTTTTCTCAGGAAGAAATCGACCATCTGCTGCGCGTGGGCAGCAATGTGGGCAAACCCCGCATGAAGATCGCAGCGGCCTTTATGAAGGAGCAGAGCATTGACGTTCACGCTGAATACCTCAAGGAAGTTTTCAGGAACGGCCACGGTATCAAGGTGGACGGCAAGATGATTGCTGCATGGTGCGATGAGGACGGCATCCGCATGGCAAAAGGCAGTACAGCCAGATACAGCCGGATCATGCAGAAAGTGTCCTGGCATGACGCTGCCGTGCGTATCCATGAGCTGCTGGAAGCTGGACAGTTTGCGACGAACGTCGAGCTGGCAGAAGCCAGAGACGGCGAGATCAGGCGCATCGCAGACAGTCTCTGGTACATGCGCCGGGATTTTACGCAGGAAGCGAATGAAGCGGGCTATGTGGCGTCGCTGCGGGATATCAGGAGCAAGGGTGGCTATCCGGCAGAAGCGGAAAAGGTTGCTGGGATGATTGCTGATTCTCAGATGCGGGCGCAGATCATTGCAGAGCTGCGGGTCTTTATTGAGGCTTATCAGCAGGATAAGGAACTGCTGCGTTTTCCGTTTTACAGTCCGCAGAGAGTCCTGAACCAGCTGGAATCGCTGAACATTCCTGTGCACAGCTTTCAGACAGAGATGACAGAAATCCCATGGGTCAGCGAGTTTATTACCGATGATGAGATTGATCTGGACCTGTCACATGGAAGCGGCACTGCTGGTGGGAAGTACAGGATCATTGACTATTTCTTTCAGCCGCACAACACAAAAGAAAAAGCCGACATGCTCAAACGTGAATTTGGTATCGGAGGACGATCTCATGCGCTTGGCGGAAGCGATGGCGCGTGGGAGGATCATGACAGCAAAGGTGTCAGGTACAAGAAATCTGGCTGTCCTGAGGTAAAGCTATCGTGGACAGATGTGACCAAACGAATCGAAAATCTGATTCGCCATGATCGCTATCTTACGCCAAAGGAAAAGGAACAGCGAGAGGCGATTCAAGAGGCCCGGCAGGAGCCGGACACTTACGATGTTTCGGATGATGTAGAGACTCCATCCCCGGCTGCTGTTGAAACAGCAACGGCCCCAGCAGGTGCGCGGGCTGTTGAGCCTGAAATCGAAAAGCGCTACTTTGTATACGTCTATCATCACTTTGAAAATGGCTTTGACGATAAGATGGACTATCACACGCTGGAAGAAGCGGAAAAAGCCGCCCAGGGTTATGTGGATGGTACGATGGAGCCAGACGGTTTCAAATACGACGGTGCTGCGATCTATGATTTGAAAGATAGAAAGTATCTTCGACTCTTCGAAGACTATCCTGATGAAAAGGCGCAGGCACAGGTGGAAGCTTTGCAGCAAGGCAAAGTGTCCCAGATGGAGCAGGACATGCTGCTTCAAATGGAGACGGCGACAGGTCGCGCAGGTGCCGGGGGTATTGATGCAGATATGTCATCAGAAGGGACATATACTTGCCGCATCGGCGATCAAGTGTATCTGGATCAGATGCCCTTTGAAGTAACCGAGATTCGGGACTATTTCATTCAGCTTCGGGATCTGTCTTCCTATTATCCGATCTTCCGCGCGGTCAGTAAAGACGAGCTTCTGTATCTGATGGCGCAAGACGAACGAAATGATCATCTTCGGGTGGTGGATGGAGAATCCAAAATTCGATCGGAAGAGGAAAATGTGGAGACTAAAGCTGCGGATATCGATCGAAAGCGTGAAGATGTG
>JAFQIF010000160.1 GCA_017397695.1 Clostridia bacterium | reverse complement strand
GTGCTGGATACCTGGTTCTCCTCCGCGCTGTGGCCGTTCTCCACGCTCGGCTGGCCGGATAATACCGAGGATCTCAAGTACTTCTATCCGACCGATGTGCTGGTCACCGGCTATGACATCATCACCTTCTGGGTCAGCCGCATGATCACCATGGGTATAGCGGACATGGAAGAGACGCCGTTCCATACCGTGCTGATTCACGGTCTGGTGCGCGACGCGCTGGGCCGCAAGATGAGCAAGTCCCTGGGCAACGGCGTCGATCCGCTGGAGGTCATCGACCAGTACGGCGCGGATGCACTGCGTTTCAGCCTGTCCATGGGCGTTTCCCCGGGCAACGACATGCGCTTCTCCACCGACAAGGTCGAGGCTGCGCGCAACTTTGCCAACAAGATCTGGAACGCAAGCCGCTTCGTGCTCATGAATCTGGGCGAGACGGCCGAGTACATGGAGGGCAAGGAGTTCTCTGCGGCCGATAAGTGGATTCTGGCCCGCCTGAACGACACCATCCGCGTGGTGACCGATCACTTCGAGAACTACGATCTGGGCATGGCCGCGCAGAAGATCTATGATTTCGCGTGGACCGAGTTCTGCGACTGGTATATCGAGCTGGCGAAGGTGACCATGAACGGCGAGGACGAGGCCGCCCGCAAGGCGACCTGCGCTGTGCTGCGTTATGTGCTCATCGCTCTGCTCAAGATGCTTCATCCGTTCATGCCGTTCATCACCGACAGCGTGTTCCGTCACGTGCCGGCGACCGAGGGCACGATCATGCTCAGCGATTGGCCGATGGCGGTCGATGCGTATGATTTCGCCGAGGCTGCCCGCGAGATGGAGGGCGTGATGGACGTCATCCGCGCTGTGCGCAACCTGCGCGCGGAGATGAACGTGGCCGTCGGCAAGCGCGCGCATCTGATGGTGCGCCCGAAGGCCGGCTGGGAGCACGCCATGGAGGGCGCAGAGGAGTACCTCAAGCGCCTGGCCTGGGTCAGCGAGATGAAGCTGCTGGCAGCGGACGAGGCTGCCGAAGGCAAGACTGTTTCCGCTGTTTCCGAGGCGGCCGAGCTGTTTATCCCGCTGGGCGATCTGGTCGATCTGGACAAGGAGATCGCGCGCCTGACTAAGGAGCGCGACAGCGTCGAGCGCGATATTCAGCGTGCCGAGGGCAAGCTGAATAACCAGGGCTTCCTGGCCAAGGCACCTGCGCAGCTGGTCGAGCAGGAGAAAGCGAAGCTGGAAGTCAGCAAGGACAAGCTCGCCAAGCTTAACGCGCGCATTGCAGATCTGCAGAACATGTAAGCGGGCGGTGCCCGTATCTGTTTCGTGCGGGCGAAAAGCCCTTCGAAGCTGTAGGGTATAAAATCCAGCGGGCGGAAACCCTCCGCCCGCTTTTTGAAAACCTTCTCTCTCGAGCGCAAAGTTGGTCTTCGTATATTCTCTCGTCGGAAGAAGGGGTCTGGGGATTGCATCCCCAGGCGGGGTTTGGGGCGGCAGCCCCCAAGAAAAGAGGTGTGCAGATGACTGAAGCAGAAGCGATTGCAAAAATCCATAGCGTTTATCCCTCCGGCAAGAAGGAGGGGCTGACCAACATGCGCGCGGTCATGGCGCGCCTTGGCGATGTGCACAATGAGCTGAAGATGGTGCATGTCGCCGGCACAAACGGCAAGGGTTCGACCTGTGCGATGATCGAGCGCGCGCTGCGCGAGGCGGGCTACAAAACCGGCCTGTATACCTCGCCATATATCGAGCGCTATAATGAGCGTATCCGGATTAACGGTACGCCCATCAGCGGCGAAAAGCTGGCGGCGCTTGTGGAGCACGTGTGGCCGACGATTGAACAATGCCGCGAGGAAGGGCTTTGCATCACTGAGTTTGAGCTGGGCACGGTGCTGGCGTTTCTCGCCTTTGCGCAGGAACGGGTTGATGCTGCGATTATCGAGGTCGGCCTGGGCGGCAGGCTGGATCCGACGAATATCATCCGTCCGCTCGTTTCGGTGATCACCAACGTGGGCATGGATCACATGCATTTTCTGGGCGATACGATCGAAGAAATCGCTATGGAAAAGGCAGGCATCATGAAGCCGGATACGCCCGTTGTGCTGGGCTGGCAGGACATGCATGTGCGTGCTTCGCTGCTGGATGCGGCAAGGGCGCTGGATATTCCGGTGATTGAGCCGACGACCGAAAACGTGCACGAGACAAGCCAAAGCGTCATCTTTGACGCTAGGCTGCCGAAAGAGACGCTGGAAAGCCTGAGCGTGTCGCTCATCGGCCGCCATCAGGCGGATAACGCGTGCGCGGCGCTGGGCACGCTGTATGCGCTGAAAGAGCGCGGCTATACAAAGCTCACGGAAGACGTGATCCGACGTGCGCTGGCAGATGTGCACTGGCCGGGCAGGCTGGAATGCTTTGGCAATGTGATTCTCGACGGCGCGCACAATGAACCGGGCGTGAAGGCGCTGTGCGCGTATATGGATGCGTGGCTTCCTAAGGAAAAAACCATACTGCTCAGCGGAATGATGGCCGATAAGGACGTTGCTGTGATGACGAGGATGCTCGCGCCGCGCGTGCGCTGTGTGGTGACGACGCAGCCGGCCGTTCCGCGCGCGATGGCGGCACAGGAGCTTGCGGCTGCGTTTGAAAAACAGGGTGCAAGTGTTTTGGCGGTCGCCGAGCCGAAGGAAGCGCTTGAAAAGGCACGTGAAATCGCAGGCGGGGACGGTACGGTGCTCTGCGCCGGATCGCTGTATCTGATCGGAGAGATTCGGTCGCTGCTGCGGCAGGAAAAGGAGTTTGAACATGTCGTTTGATTCGAAAACTCAGCAGGTAAGCAGCCAGATGATCGCCCAGGAGGGCGAGCAGTTCAAACATCTGAGCGTCATGCTGGAGGAGACCGTCGATATGCTGAATGTCCGCGAAGGCGGCGTCTATGTCGACGGTACGCTCGGCGGCGGCGGCCACAGCGCGGAGATCCTGCGCCGGCTGAACGGCACGGGCCATCTCTATGGTATCGACCGCGACAACGATGCGCTCGCTGCGGCGACGGCGCGCCTTGGCGGCGCTGGCAACTTTACCGCGATCAAGGGTAACTTTCACGATGTGAAGGAGCTGCTTGCTGCCAAGGGGATCGAAAAGATCGACGGCATGATGATTGACCTGGGCGTAAGCTCCTATCAGCTGGATACCGCCGAGCGCGGTTTTTCCTATCACGCCGACGCGCCGCTGGATATGCGCATGGATCAGGATCAGAGCCTGACCGCGGCAGATATCGTGAATACGTGGAGCAAGGAGGAGCTTGTGCGCATCCTGCGCGATTATTCGGAAGAGAAGTGGGCAGTGCGCATCGCGGAGATCATCCTCGAGCACCGCGCCAAGAAGCCGCTGGAAACCACAAGCGATCTGGTTGCCTGCGTGGATGCGGCGATCCCCAAGAAGATCCGCATGCAGGACAGCGGCCACAGCGCAAGACGTACCTTTCAGGCGCTGCGCATTGCGGTCAATGACGAACTTGAGCCGCTGCATAAGGCGCTGGAGGATATGGCGGATCTGCTGAATCCCGGTGGTCAGCTGGCGGTGATCACGTTCCATTCCTTAGAGGATCGTATCGTCAAGCAGACCTTCCGGCGTATGGCGAACCCCTGCACCTGCCCGCCGAGGATTCCGGTGTGCATCTGCGGCAAGAAGCCGACCGTCAAAGTGCTTGGGGGCGGCGGTGTGAAGCCCAGCAAGGAAGAGATCGCCGTGAATGCCCGCAGCCGGAGCGCGATGCTGCGCGGATGCGTGAAGCTGTGAGTTATGGGGGACGTATGGGGACTCCGTCCCCATGCCCCTGGCAGGGACATTGTCCCTGCACCCTTCTTCGCTGTGCGTATGCGCGCAGCGGAGGAAATAAGATCAATTTGCTTAAAGCCGCCGCGAAGCGAAGAAGGGTTTCGGGGAAGATGTCCCCGAGCAGGTCTTAGGGCGGCAGCCCTAACGTATCCCCCAAGGAGGTAAAACATGGCCTGTCTTTATGTGGTCGCCACGCCGATCGGCAATCTGGGCGACATGACCCCGCGCGCAATCGAGACGCTCAAAAGCGTCGATCTGATCGCGGCGGAGGATACGCGCGTGACGCGCGCGCTGCTCAATCACTTCGGCATTGATACCCCCTGTGTCTCCAATCATCAGCATAACGAGGAGCATCGTGCGTCCTCCCTGCCCCAGAGAATGCTTGACGAGGAGATGGACGTTGCGGTGGTGACCGATGCAGGCACGCCTTGTATCAGCGATCCGGGCAGCGTGCTGGCGCGCGAGGCGGCGGCGCTTGGCATCGAGGTGCTTGCCGTGCCCGGTCCGACGGCCATGGCCAGCGCGCTTTCCGTCAGCGGATTTGATACGCGCGAGTTTGCGTTCTACGGCTTTTTGCCCCGGCAGAAGAAGGAACTGCGCGAAAAGCTGATCGCCATGAAGCGCAGCGGCAATCCCATCGGCGTTGTGCACGAGAGCCCGCACCGTGTGATCGAGCTGGTGCGCGTCATCAGCGAAACGCTGCCGGGCTGCCGCATCTCCGCCAGCTGCGACCTGACCAAGCTGTATGAAAAGACCATCCGAGGCACGGCGGAGGAAGTGCTGGATATGCTGGAGAGCAACGCAAAGGCCGAAAAGGGCGAATACTGCCTCGTACTGGATATGAGCGATGTGCAGCTGCCCGAGGAACAAGCGGCCAGCAGCGCGAGCCTGGAGGCGCAGCTCTTTGAGGAACTCCTGAACGGCTTTGACCTGCGGCAGGCGGCGATGACGCTTGCCGAGCGCGGGCATAAGCGCAACGACATATATAAAGCGCGAACGAATGTGCAGCGCTTTCTGGATGATCTGATTGCTGATTACACATTTGAAGAGGAGGACGAAACCGATGAATGAGACCATCAAGCTGCTCATGGAGCGCAAGAGCGTACGCCAGTTTGTGCAGGAGCCGATGCCGCGCGAGGACGTGGAGGCGATTCTGAATGCCGCTGTGCAGGCTCCCAGCGCGGGCAACATGACCCTGTGGACGATCATCAATGTGACCGATCCCGAGAAGAAGGCGGCGCTTGCTAAGTCCTGCGACAATCAGCCGTTTATCGCGACTGCGCCGCTGGTGCTCGTGTTCTGTGCGGATTATCGCCGCTGGTTCGAGGTGTTTAAGACGCTGGATCTGGGCGAGGAACTGCGCGTGCCGGCCGAAGGCGATTTCATGCTCGCTACGGCCGATACCATCATCGCTGCGCATGCGACCGTCGTCGCCGCTGATGCGCTGGGCTACGGCTCCTGCTATATCGGCGATATCATTGAGCACTGCGATACCCAGCGCGAGATTCTCGGCCTGCCGGAGTATGTCAAGCCGGTGGCGATGGCTGTATTCGGCAAGCCGACGCAGAGCCAGATCGACCGCAAGAAGCCGCCGCGCTTTAAGCTGGAGGACGTCGTGCATGAGAACTGCTACAAGCAGGATCAGGGCGCCGATGAGATGATCCGCATGCTCAAGGAGCGCCAGAGCCTGGACGAGGAAGGCTTTGACCGCTGGATCATGGCGTTTACCAAGCGCAAGTGGAACTGCGATTTCAGCCGCGAGATGAGCCGAAGCGCTGCGCAGATGATCGAGGAATGGTGCGAGGGCAAGTAATTTGATAAAACCGTCCGCAGGAATGTAAAATAACCTTGACATTCCTGCGGACATATTATATACTATCGATGTAAAGTAAGCTTGACTTTTGTAAACGGAGACGATTGGATGAAAAACAGACTGGAAATGCTGAGAAAGGAAAGAGGCATCCGTCAGGAGGATCTGGCGCAGGCGCTGGGCGTGTCACGGCAGACGGTGATTTCGCTGGAGAAGGGAAAGTATAATCCATCTCTTTCGCTGGCGTTCCGGCTGGCGCGGTATTTTGCGATGCCGATTGAGGAAATCTTTGACGACAGTGATGAACGGGAGGTATGACGCAATGAAGAATAAGTCGAAAATAAACAACCCGAAGTATCTGAAAGGGCTGCTGATTATGGGCCTTGTGATGATGGCTGCGGGCGCTGCGGCGGGCGATCTGCTACCGGATGAAGCGCATCTGGCGACGAGCATCGCGGGCATGGCAAGTGGAATGGGTTCTTCGTTTGCGCTGATCGGCGGCGTGCTGCTTCTGCGCCGGTGGCACCTTGGCGAAGTGCGCGCAAGAGGTTTTGAACTGGCGATGACGGATGAACGCGGGTTGGCCGTGGCCTACAAGGCGCAAAGCGTCGCAGCGATTGCGGCGATATTAGCGATGATTGCAGTGATGCTGACGGCGCTTGCGCGAGGGGACGAATTCTATGCGCTGATGGGATCGTTTTTGCTGTGCGCGGTGGCGCTGATCAAGCTGGCGGCGTGGCATATCTATAACAAGCGAATGTAAGAAAAAAGGGCGCCCGGTGCAGGCTGGGCGCCCTTTTCAGTTGAATGGCCTGGTGTTGCTGTGCAGAAAGAGATAGAATGTATCCAGCAATACCAGCAGCTGATCGCGTGGCATATCGATGCCAATTTCATTCATGGCGCTGCTCAGCGGTGCACCTTTTTGTAGAAGCGTTCTGTAAATCCTGTCAGCATAACCTGCATAGCATTTGAGTGTGAATTCGGCATAGGCCATGTCGAGCATGTCTGCATTCTGGTCTTCGTCGAGCATGTTTTTCAGCTGAAGGAATGCATTTTGAAGTTCTTCGATAAAAAACATAAGAATCACCTCAATGATATATAGTGCTATTATATAATATTGTATAGCACAACATCATGTATTGCAATAGAATAAGATATAATCAAGTGTAAGCAGGTAGTGGATGAAGGGGATATAATAGTGAAAAAGAATGTAAGCCTTACACTTGATCACGATGTCGTCGAAGGAATCAAGGCGCTCGCAGAGGAGAGCGACCGTTCCTTTTCGCAGTATGTGAATATGGTTCTCAAGCGTATCCTGAAGAATAAAGCTGAACGCGACCAAAACGAAAAAGAAGAGGAATGACTGCTCCGCCCCTCCTTGAAGGAGGGGCTTTTTTGCGCTATAATGATTGTAATGAGACAGAAACGACAAACTCTGGAGGAAAGGAAAAGCTATGGTCAAGATCATACGCGAAGCGCAGTACGAAAAGCTGATGAGCAAGGTTGTGGAGCCGGGCCTGGCTGCGATGAGAGAGGAGATCGACATGCCTCTTTCCACCGGCGGCGCGCTGCACTGCGAAATCTATAACCGATACGATGCGCGAAAGGCTGTCGTGATTGTGCATGGCTATACGGAGTGCGCCGAAAAGTTCCGTGAGCTTGCATGGTATTTTGTAAGCAATGGATTCAGCGTCTTTTCCATGGATCAGCGCGGCCATGGAAAGTCTGTGCGCGAGGTGGACGATCTGTCGGTAACGCACGTGGAGCACTTTGGCGACTATCTGCGTGACCTGGAAGAATTTATAGAGAAGATTGTCTATCCGCGCACGCGTGGGCTGAAGCTGTGTCTCTATGGCCATTCTATGGGCGGTGCGGTGGCTGCTTTTGCGCTGATTGAGCATCCGGAGTGGTTCTCGCGTGCGGTGCTCAATGCGCCGATGATCGCGCCGATCACCAAGCCGATGCCTCGCAGGGCGGCCAAGGAGTTGGGCCGTGTATTCTGCGCGGCGGGCAAGGGCAAAGAGCGTGCGTTTGTCGGCAAGCCGTTTGATCCGGCGCGCGAGAAATACGAGACTTCGTGCATGACCAGCCGCGCGAGGTTCGATTATTATCAGGCAAAGCGTGTGGCGCGTCCAGAACTGCAGAACTGCAGCCCGACGTATAGCTGGGTGCGGGAGGCTGCCGGCGTGACCGAGCCGCTTATGCATCGCGCGCAGATGATCCGCGTTCCGGTGATGCTCTGTCAGGCGATTCAGGATCACATTGTGGGTCTTGAGGAGCAGGAGAAATTCATTCAGCGTGTGCCGGACGGAAAGTTGGTCAAGTTCGACGCCAAGCATGAGCTCTACAGCTCGCACGACGAAGTGCTGGGCGATTATGTGAATCAGGTCATCGAGTTTTTGAGTGAGGAATAAGCCGATGAAGAAGATCCGATATGCGATTGTGGGCAATGGCTGGCGGGCGATGTTTTTCGTGCGTGCGGCGCTTAATCTGCCGGAAATCTTTGAGCTCACGGGCGTATGGTGCAGAAGCCATGAAAAGGCGGAAGCATTTGAAGCGGCGCACGGCGTGATGGCGTTTGACGATCTGGATGCAATGCTGGAAACAAAGCCGGATTTCGTCGTATCCTGCCTGACCAAGGCGGCGATGCCCGCTGCGACGCTGGAACTGCTGCGCCGCGGCGTGCCGGTGCTCAGCGAGACGCCGCTGGCGACGGATATTGAGACGCTTGAAGAGATTCTGCGCGTGCATCAGCAGACGGGCACGCCGCTGGAAATGGCAGAGCAGTACTTCCTCTATCCGAATCATCAGGCGCGCCGCGCGCTGATTGAAAAGGGCATTCTGGGTGATGTACACAGTGTCTGGATGTCCATGATGCACGACTATCACGGCATCAGCATGCTGCGTGCGTATCTGGGCGAGGAGAGCGGTCCTGTGTCCATCCGCGCACGCAAGCTGACCACACCGATTGTGCATACCGGCGGACGACCGGGTTACGTGGCGGGCGGTGAAATCGAGAATGAATACCGCGTACTGGCGCAATTCGACTTTGGCGGCGGGCGCGTGGGCATGCATGACTTTGCGGGCAGCCAGTATCACAGCGCAATCCGCAGCAACCACCTGCGCATTCTGGGCACGCGCGGCGAGATCTTCGATGACGAGGTGCGCTGGGTGAGGGAAGACGGCAGGCCGGAAACGAGCAGGCTTATTTATCACCACGATCTGATCACGGGCACGCTGCGTGCGATCGATTTTGACGGAGAGCGCGTGTATACCAATCCGTTCAGGTGTGATGCAGCGATGACGGAGGACGATATCGCCGTGTGCACGGTGATGACGCGCTTTGCTGCAGCGCTTGCGGGCGGAAAAATGCATTATCCGTATGCGTTCCGCGATAGCTATATGTCCATCGTGCTGACGGAACTGGCGAATCGGGATGCGGCGGAGACTGTGGACGTGATGAAGTGGCATTGATGATAAACAAAGACCTTCCGGGAGGAAGGTCTTTGTTTTCAAAAGGGATAGAAAGCTCGTTAAGGCAGCTTAAAGCCACCGCGAAGCGAAGAAGGGTCAAGGGATGAAATCCCTTGT
>JAFQIF010000159.1 GCA_017397695.1 Clostridia bacterium | reverse complement strand
CATCCCCTTCTCCTTCGGCATGGATCTGATCCCGTCCATCGGCCTGCTGCTGGGCATCTACTGCGGCGGCATGTACGGCGGCTCCATCTCCGCCATCCTCATCCACGCCCCGGGCACCCCGGCTGCCGCCGCCACGCTGCTGGACGGCTATCCGATGTGCCAGAAGGGCGAAGCCGGCAGGGCGCTGTCCATCGCCATGTTCGCCTCTTTCTGCGGCGGCGTCATCGGCGCGCTGTGCATGACCTTCCTCTCTCCGCTCATCGCGGACGTGGCCATGGAGTTCACCTCCGCTGAAATGCTGATGCTGGCGGTCTTCGGTCTTTCCGTTATCGTCGCCATCTCCGGCCAGTCCATCGCCAAGGGCCTCGTCTCCGCCTTCTTCGGCATGCTGCTGTGCACCATCGGCATGGACCCGACCTACAGCGCCAAGCGCTTCACCTATGGCGTAAAGCCGCTGTACTCCGGCCTCGCGTTCATCCCGGTTCTGATTGGCCTGTTCGCTGTCGCTGAGATCATCGCCGGCGTTGAGCGCACCATCAACGGCGAAGAGAAGCAGGAAAAGTCCGAAGAGAAGATCAAGGAAGTGCTGCCGAACTGGTCGACCATCAAACAGATCTGGCCGCAGATCATCTCCGGCGGCCTGATCGGCACCTTCATCGGCGCCATCCCTGGCGCGGGCGGCGACATCGCCGTGTTCGTCTCCTACGGCTTCAACAAGAGCTTCAGCAAGTATCCGGAGAAGTGGGGCACCGGCATCCCGCAGGGCGTCGCCTCTACCGAGTCTGCTAACAACGGCTGCTCCGGCGGCGCGATGATTCCGCTGTTGAGTCTGGGTGTTCTGGGCGATGCGGTTACCGCTATCATTCTGGGTGCCTTCATCATGAAGGGCATCCAGCCGGGTCCGACGATGTACATCGACAAGCTGGACACCGTTTACTGCGTCTTCGCCGCGCTGATGCTGGCCAACCTGGCCATGCTGATCGTCGGCTGCGCCGGCGTCCGCTTCTTCGCCAAGATCGTCTCCGTTGAGAAGAAGATCCTCTACCCGATCATTCTGGTCATCTCCCTGCTGGGCGCGTTCTCCATCAACAAGAACGTGTTCGACGTGGGCGTGTGCGTGGTCTTCGGCATCATCGGCTGGCTGATGAACAAGTTTGAGTTCCCGCTCAGCCCGATCCTGCTGGCTCTGATCCTTGGACCGATGTGCGAGCAGAACTTCGTGCGCTTCATGGACCTGAACAACGGCAACTTCCTGGCCATCACCGGTCATCCGATCGCCATTGGCTTCTTCGTGATTGCTGTTGGCACCGTTCTGTTCTCCATCTACAATCAGCAGAAGATCAACAAGCGCGAAGCCGCTGCCAAGGCTGCTGCGAAGGCTGCCGAAGGCAAGTAATCTTCCCGTAAGCAAAGAAGCTGTCCATTGGGTAGCTTCTTTTTGTATGGAACAGAAAATACGTAAGACTCCGCAATGAGCGTGATCCACCTTGAGATCACATAAATCTCAGTAACACTCAAAATTCTCTTGACCTATACGCAGCGTATAGGCGTATACTGTAGTCAGTTAAGCAAGAGGAGGTTCACGCTATGCGTATCCATGAGGCGGCTAAAGCTGTGGGCTGCACACAGCGCGCCATCAAGTTTTATGAAGAAAAAGGACTTCTGTCTGGAGTCTACCGTAATGAAAACGGATATCGGGAATATACACAAAGCGATCTGCGCACCCTGCATGCCATACAAGCTTACCGCAAGCTGGGCATCTCCGTCAGTGATATCAAAGCGTTGCTTGTCGGAAAAAACACGGAACTTCTTGAGGATATCCTCGCTAGGAAAAAAGCAGATGCAGCCGCAAAACAGGAAGAAATTCGTGCGCTTGAGGCATTTCTTGCTTCCGGAGACGAAATGCAGCTGGACGAAGCCGTTGATTACGGGAGCATCGCACAAGCCATGCGCGAACAACTGCCTGGTTTTTTCGGGCATTACCTCTCCAGGCATTTCGCTCCGTACCTCAACATCCGTATTCATACCCAAGAGCAGCGTAACGCCTATGATCGCATACTCGCCTACTGGGATAATCCTGCGCTGAAACTCCCCCTTCTTTATCGCCTCAGCGCAGCTTTCAGTATGCTGATGCCGCCTATCAGCGCAGAACAAATGGACGACAGAATAAAAACCATGCTTAACCCTGATGAAGACACCTATATACGCATACGTGAGCAAACCGAGAAGACGATACGTATGCGCGAAAAAACATGGATCCGCTATAGTCCCAGCGAGGTACTCAAGCGCCGCATGATGCGCAGTCTGCGCAACAGCGGATACTTCGATATATTCATTCCTCAGATGAAACGCCTGTCTCCATCTTATAAAGCATATTACGATGCGATGGAGGCACTGAATACACGGCTATGCAACGATTTGAATCTATATTATGATTCTGATTTCAATCTTATGAGAAAAGAATAAACCTGAAAAAGCGGCCAGTGGCCGCTTTCTCTTCCGAACAACTTTACAATCTTAAGTCGCTCAGTGCTCGTTGCTCGGATTTTACACAATTTCCTATAAAGAAAAAACAGGTTTGAATAATCAAACCTGTTTTTCTTTTAGATTACTTCGCGAGCAGGATCTCGTCGACCCACTTCTGATACAGACCCTCAGCGTTGATCTGATCGATCAGCTCCTGGATCTTCGCGGTCAGAGCATCCTCGCCCTTGACGCTGGCGATGTAGTTGCCGCCCTCGAAATCGAAAGCGAACTCGGCGATCTCCAGATCGTCGTTCTCGGCCAGCACGCTGTCGTAAACAGTCTTCGGAATCGCCAGAGCGTCGACGCGGCCGTTCTTGACCATGTTCACGCCATCCGGGATCTTGGTAACCAGCTCCAGCGTCGCACCGGTGAGCTGCTCTTCAACCATGATCTGCTGGTTGGTACCGTTCTGAGCAGCAACGGTCTTGCCGTTGAAGGCCTCGGCAGTGTTGTAGCCGGCACCCTCGCCCTTGCGGACCAGCAGACCCTGATCGCCTTCGTTCCAATAGATGCCGGTGAGGTCCATCGCGTTGGTGCGCTCCTCATCGTAGGTCAGGCCGGCAACGACCATGTCGACATCGCCCATGGCAACCGCGGCGAGGCAGGCGTCAAACGCCATCTCCTGCAGCTCGAGCTCGACACCCAGCTGCTCAGCCATCCACTTGACCATCAGCACATCGGTGCCGGTAACATTGCCGGCATCGTCGATGTACTCATACGGCGGCCAGTCCGGGCTGGTGGCAACCACGAGCTTGCCATTGGCCTGAATGTCAGCAAGACGATCAGCCATCGCCAGAGAGCAGGTCATGATCATCGCAATCGCGAGCACAAGCGCAAAAAGCTTCTTCATAAGGAATTACCCCCTATTCAATTATTCACCACCGGGAAAAGCGACCCAGCGAATGATAGCGCTATTGTACAACGGCGATATGCATATGTCAAGTGCATATACTGCATAAACGTGGCGAATATCCGCTTTTATATCATCCGATTTGCGTTTTTTTGAAAAAAGTTTATTTTCAACAGTTGTTTCTTTTTCCTGCTTGTGATAGAATATGTGCGCTATATGCATTTGTGTATTTGTGCATGAATAGCCGAAAGGTGTGAATAATTATGCCGGAACTGAGCCATCGTGTTCAAACGTTTACGGATTCTGTCATTCGCCGCATGACCCGCATCAGCGATGAGGTCGGCGCAATCAATCTTTCCCAGGGCTTCCCGGATTTTCCGCCGCCCAAGGCGATCACTGATCGTCTTCGCGAAGTCGCCGACGAAGGCCCGCATCAATACCCCATCACGTTCGGCGCAGAGAATTTCCGCCAGGCGCTTGCCCGCAAGCAGGGTAAGGCCTATGGCCGCGAAATCGATCCCGAAACCGAGATTCTGGTGACCTGCGGCGGCACGGAAGCGATGATGAGCGCCATGATGACCGTATGCAATCCTGGCGACAAGGTCATCGTCTTCTCCCCTTTCTACGAGAATTACGGCGCAGACGCCATCCTCTCCGGTGCTGATCCGATCTTCGTGCCGCTGGTTCCGCCTACGTTCGACTTCGATCGTCAGATGCTGGAAGAAGCCTTCCGGCAGCATCCAAAGGCGATCATCGTCTGCAACCCTTCCAATCCTTGCGGTAAGGTCTTCACCAAAGAAGAGCTGCTCTTCATCGGCGGTCTGTGCACCAAGTACGACGCATACATGATTACCGACGAAGTATACGAGCATATCGTATTCAGCCCACACAAGCATGTGTATGCCGGCGCGCTGCCGGAGATTGCCGATCGTGTGATCTGCTGCTCCTCCCTCTCCAAGACCTACTCCATCACCGGCTGGCGCCTGGGATATCTGATTGGCCCGGCATATGTGATTGAGAACGCGAAGAAGGTGCACGACTTCCTCACTGTTGGCGCTGCTGCTCCACTGCAGGAAGCGGCTGTGGTTGGCCTGGAGTTCCCGCAGAGCTATTATGATGAAGTTACCGAACTGTACACAAAGAAGCGCCAAATCTTTCTGGATGGTCTGGACCGGATCGGGCTCAAGCATACGGTGCCGCAGGGCAGCTATTTCGTGATGGTGGACATCAGTGACTTCCAGAAGGAAGGCATGATGTTCCATGGCAAGAGCGACATGGAATTCTGCGAGTGGATGATCCGCAATGTCGGCGTTGCCGCTGTGCCGGGTTCCAGCTTCTTCCGCGAGCCGGTGAACCACCTGATTCGCCTGCACTTTGCGCGCAGCGAAGAAACCCTCTACGAGGCGCTCGACCGCCTTTCTAAGATTCCGGAGCTGCTGAAGTAATGTATATTACCGATCTCATCACGCTGCCGCGTTTCTGTTTTGGCCGCGGCATATACGCCCGTTTTCCCGAATTCTGCCGCGATCTGGGCAGCCGTTTCGTCGTTGTCGGCGGCGTAACGGCGATGGAAAAAGGGCTGCCCTCTCTTGCTGCTTCTATCAGGGATTCCGGCATGACGCTGCTCGGAGCCCTGCCTTTTGGTGGTGCCTGCACGCTCAGCGCCATGCATCGCCTCGCAGACGAAATAGCGCCTCTGACGCCCGATTTCATTGTAGGCATGGGTGGCGGCAAGGCGATTGACACAGCCAAAGGCGTAGCCGATCTGCTGAAAAAGCCGCTGGTCAGCCTGCCGACTCTGGTATCCAATTGCGCGCCGATCACAGCGCTGTCCGTCGTCTATCGAGAGGACGGTCCATTTGACCGTTTTGTCTTCTATGATGCACCGCCTGCGCTGACGCTGGTAGACCTGGAGCTCGCTGCCAATGCGCCGAGCAAGTACTTCCGTGCCGGCATGGGCGACACGCTGGCCAAGCATCTGGAGAGCACATTCTCCGCACGCGGCGATGTGCTGGGCGAAACCATGGATCACATGTCCTCCATCGGCGTGGCGCTATCCACTACCTGCTATGAACCAATTCTGCAATACGGACGCGCTGCGCTGGACGAAGTGCTGTGCCACGAGGCTGGAGCCGCGATGGAAATCTGCGCGCGCAGCATCATCGTATCCGCGGGCCTGGTATCCCTAATGGCAAACGACGACTACAACTGCGCGCTTGCGCATGCCGTCTGCTATGGACTTCAGCTCTTTGAGCATGTAGAACGCGACTGCCTGCACGGTGATCTGGTCGCATACGGCGCGCTTGTACAGCTGATGCTCGACGGCCAGCAGGAAAAGGCAAAGGAGCTGCAGTGCTTCCTCAAAACCCTCGGCACGCCGGTCACGCTTCGCGAAATGCATGTCCCGCTTGACCGGAACGCTCTGAGTGCCTGTCTCATCGAGGCCACCACCGGCCCGGACATGGCTCACATCCCTTATCCCATTACGCCGGACATGGTATTTGACGCCATGACGCGCGTGGAATCCCTGTAATCCCTGTTTCCATAAAGGAGGAAAACCCTTGCTCGCCAATATCGAAAGGCTGCTCGTCAAGTACGGCATGAATTTTGTGAACGGCCTGGGCACAACGCTGCTTCTGGCCCTCATCTCCGTGCTCATCGGCTGCGTGATCGGTGCGTTTGTTGCGATCATGCGCCTGTCCAAATCGAAGATCCTCAACGGAATCGCTGCGGTGTATACCGAGGTCATCCGCGATACGCCGCTGCTGCTGCAGCTGTGTTTCTTCTATTTTCTGCTGCCTGATCTGCTGCCCGCGCTCAAGCTTTCCAAGTTCACCTGTATCGCCGTAGCGCTGATCATCAACTCCGGCGCGTATATGTCCGAAATCTTCCGCTCCGGCATCCAGTCCATTGACCGCGGCCAGACAGAGGCTGCCCGTTCTCTGGGTCTGTCTGCGAGCCAGACGATGATGCGTATTGTGCTGCCGCAGGCGTTCAAGAACGTGCTGCCGGCGATGTGCAACGAATTTGTTGCTATCACCAAGGAGACCTCGCTGGCCTCTACCTTCTACGTCGGCGATCTGATGACTCAGTATCAGACGATTTCCGGCAAGACATACCTTGTTCTGGAGCCGCTGATCATTATCGGCGTCATCTATTTTGTTGTGACCTTCACCATGAGCAAGCTGGTTGCGCTGCTTGAAAAGAAGCTCAAGGAGGGCGATTGATCATGAGAGAAAACTTTGATTATAAGAGTGCGCCCGAGCTGATCCGTGTCGAAGATCTGCACAAGAGCTTCGGCTCCCTCAAGGTGCTTTCCGGCATTACAGAAACCATCCACAAGGGCGAGGTTGTCTCGCTGATCGGCGCGTCCGGTTCCGGCAAGTCCACCTTCCTGCGCTGTCTGAACCGTCTGGAAGAGCCTACCAGCGGCCACATCTGGTTCAACGGCGTCGATATCGCTGATAAAAAGCTGAATATCGACAAGCACCGTCAGAAGATGGGCATGGTATTCCAGCATTTCAACATTTTCCCGCACATGTCCGTTATCGATAATATCACCCTTGCACCGATTCTGCTGGGCAAGCAGAGCAAGGACGAGGCGATTGCCAAGGCAGAAGCCCTGCTGGAGCGCGTGGGCCTGAGCGATAAGCGCGACAACAAGCCCTCCCGTCTCTCCGGCGGCCAGAAGCAGCGCCTGGCCATTGTGCGCGCGCTGGCGATGGAACCGGAAGTTATGCTCTTTGACGAGCCGACCTCCGCGCTTGATCCGGAAATGGTCGGCGAGGTGCTCGAGGTTATCAAGGGCCTGGCGGAAAACGACATGACCTGCGTGATCGTTACCCACGAAATGGGCTTTGCGCGTGAGGTTTGCAACCGCGTGCTGTTCATGGACGAAGGCGTCATTTGCGAGCAGGGTCATCCGCACGATCTTTTTGATCATCCGCAGAATCCGCGCACCAAGGACTTCCTTAGCAAAGTATTGTAATACCAATCTCAAGTCAGTTTGCGCCAATGCATTCAGGGGAACCTTTGGGCTGCCGCCCAAACCTGCTTGGGGATATCGTCTCCTCTCTCGACGCTCGTCGGTCAGGACAGCTCTGACAGTCCACAGGACTGTCATTCACTCCTGCCCCAGTTCGGCAAAGCCGTCCCCCAAACCCCTTCCTTGCTTCGCGCATACAGATCGTTCTTATCTGAGAATAGCAAAAGATGGAATTGATTCACATTGTCACCGCCGAAGAGGCCGGGCTCACGCTGCATCAGCTGCTGCGCGGACCGATGGCCCTATCCGGCAGGCAGACGCGAAACGCAAAAGCGCAGGGCGCCGTCACGGTTGACGCGGCGCCCTTTTTTTCCAATCAAAAGCTGCGGGCAGGCATGGTTGTGCGCGTGATGCTGGACGGATACGAAGCAACGCAGACGCATGCGCATCGGGATCCCGATGCGGTGGAGGTCATCTATGAGGATGATGCACTGCTGGCTGTATTCAAACCAGCGCTTCTGCAATGCCATCCTTCCCCGTCCGCACCGCACGGCAGCGATACGCTGGAAAGCCGCGTACAGGCGTATCTGGGGATTCCTGCCCATCCCGTACACAGGCTGGACAGTGAAACGACGGGCATTGTACTCTTTGCCAAGATACCCTATGCGCAGGCGCATTTGCAGCAGCAGATGCAAAACGGCGCATTTCAAAAGACCTATGAAGCATGGGTTATGGGCCGTCCCAATCCACCAGAAGGCGAAATTGACGCACCGATTGATCGGGAAAACCCGGACAGTTTTACACGGATCGTGACCGCCAGCGGGCAGCGGGCAGTCAGCCGCTACAAAGCGCTCAGAAGCGTGGTGCTGACCGATGGGCAATTGATTACGCACATGCAGCTTTCGCCCGTCACGGGGCGTACACACCAGCTTCGCGTCCATATGACGCATATCGGCTGTCCGCTGTTGGGCGACGCACGCTACTTCACACCGGATTCTAAGAACGTATCTGTACATCTCGGCCTTGCGTATCATCAGCTGAGTGCCGTTTCCCTGAGCTTTATACATCCCGCAAGCGGCGAACACATCGCAGTCAATCATCCCGCTGTTTTTAATCTTGATCCCGATATCGCAGTTTCTTTGCGCTGACAATACCTTCCAATACAATGGACGCATGCGCTTGCATGCGTCTTTTTTCTATATATTCTTGTATTTTCCCCGAACATCGCCTCTTCCTTCCAGAACATGGTAACGATGATATGGCAATAATCGATTATCCTGTTGCGTCTTATGTGCAGAAGACGCTCAAGAGCGGCCGCTTGAACGTCTTCGCGAGACTTAAGGAGGAAATCCTGATGAAAAACACCAATAAGAAGGCGGCTCTCGCCGCAATGATGTGCATGGCGATGGCGGTTCCCTGCGCTGCCAACGCCGAAAACGAGACCCGTGTGATCACCGCTGGCACGCTGAACCTGCGTGCCGAGGCTTCCACCGAATCCGATATCCTGGGCAAGTACGGCTGGGGTACCGAGGTGGAAGTACTGGGATATGACGGCAGCTGGGCTTTTGTCCAGGTGGGCGGCCAGAAGGGCTACATGTATACCCAGTACCTGGGCACAGAAGGCGCCGCTCACTACACCCGCTACGTGAACACCAATACCCGAGGACTGAACCTGCGCAGCACCCCGAACGGCAATATCCTGGGCTCCTATCCGCGCGGCACGAAGGTGACCGTGCTTTCCACCCAGGATGGCTGGAGTAAGGTGAAAGTCGGCAGCCAGACCGGCTACATGGCCAGCCTGTGGCTGTCCTCGAGCAAGCCCGCCAGCTCTACTGGCAGCAGCGCCTCCATTGGCACCGCAGTCGTGAACAATCCGCTGGATACGCAGGTGCTGTTCCTGCGCAGCGAGCCGAATACTGCTAGCAGCTCGCTGGGCTACTACCGCAATGGCAAGAGCGTAACCCTGCTGGCGAAGCTGGACGGCTGGTACAAGGTGAAGGTGGACGGCCAGACCGGTTACATGATGGCCAAGTATCTGAAGGTAACCGACGAGACCGTCACCGGCACAGCGACCGTATACAACCCCAACGGCAACAGCTACGTGAATTTCCGAAAGAGCGCCAGCCTGAACAGCGCGGTGCTGACCACTGTGCCTGTCGGTACAAAGATCGATGTACTTGACAAGGGCACAGACTGGACCAAAACCAGCATCAACGGCCAGACCGGCTATATCTCCACCTGGTTCCTCAAGTTCTGATTCCTTTCCCTATTCCCTTCCTCACACATCTTTGCGTGTTCTCCATCACTTACCTACTTCACAAAGCCGGCAGCAATGCCGGCTTTTTTGCATAGTTTCTCATGCGTCTGCGCAGGCTGAGAAAAAAGTGGAGGGATCGGAATGATAAAAACAGAAATCGTTAGCGTACTGGGCCGCGAGGTACTTGACTCGCGCGGCAATCCAACGGTCGAGGCCGAGGTTTCGTTATCCTGCGGCGTAACCTGCACTGCGATTGCGCCCAGCGGCGCTTCCACCGGCAAATATGAGGCGTTGGAGCTGCGCGATCATGATATGCAGTGCTATGGCGGCAAAGGCGTTCGCCGTGCCTGCAAGAATGTTTCTACAAGCATCGATAAAGCGCTGCGCGGCATGGACGCAGGCGAGTTGTTTGCTGTTGATCAGGCGCTGATCCAGCTGGATGGTACAGACAACAAATCTGTTCTCGGCGCGAACGCCACGCTGGCCGTGTCCATGGCCTGTGCGAAAGCCGCTGCCAGCGCGCAAGGCGTTGCGCTGTATCGCTTTCTGGGCGGCACACAGGCTGTGACGCTCCCCATGCCGATGATGAACATCCTCAACGGCGGCGCACACGCGGCCAACAGCCTGGATATTCAGGAGTTCATGATCATCCCCTCGGGAGCGCAGACATTTCGCGGCGCGCTTCGCATGTGCGCCGAGGTATATCACGCGCTGGAGGCGCTGCTCAAAAAGAAAGGCCTCTCTACGGCTGTCGGCGATGAAGGCGGTTTTGCGCCGGATCTACACAATGAAACAGAGGCAATTGATCTCATTCTGGAGTCAATCTGCCGCGCAGGCTATACGCCGGGCAGTGATTTTACCCTATCGCTGGACGCAGCCGCCAGCGAATGGAAGGACAAGCGCGGGTATACAATGCCTAAGTCCAAACGGAGCTTCACCGCAGACGCGCTGACCGCACACTGGCAGGCACTGATTGCGCAATATCCTATCCGCTCCATCGAAGACGGCCTGGGCGAAGAAGACTGGAGCGCCTGGCAGGAAATGACAAGAGCGCTTGGATCAACCTGTCAGCTGGTCGGCGATGATCTTTTCGTGACCAACGCAGAAAGGCTGAGCAAAGGCATATCCATGGGCTGCGCCAATGCTATCCTACTCAAGCCCAATCAGATCGGCACGCTGAGCGAAACCATACGGGCGGCCCAGCAGGCTCAGCAAGCCGGATATCACACCGTCGTATCCCATCGAAGCGGAGAGAGCGAAGATACGACGATTGCCGATCTTACTGTTGCACTCAATGCAGGCCAGATCAAAGCCGGCGCCCCATGCCGCAGCGAGCGAACAGCCAAATACAACCGTCTGCTGCGCATCGAAGACGCCCTGGGCAATGCGGCTGCATTCCCCGGCGGAGCAGAAAAACCATGATCTATCTGCTGCTCAGCGCCGTATGCGCATGGCTCGGCCTATCTTCCGGCATAGGCGCAACAACGCTGCTGCGCCCACTTCTGGACGCCGTCTCTCCACTGGAACCCACCGCTACAGCGATGCTTTGCACAGTCGCAACGCTCAGCGCTGCGCTGGTCAGTGCATTCTTTGCGCTAAGCAAGCCGTTGCCGCTACATCGCGATGAACTGATTCTGCTCGCTGTCGGCGCGTTCATCGGCGGCATACTGGGCGACTTGATCAGCGGCCGCTTCTTTGGAATCCTCAAGCAGCAGAATGCTGTTCTCCTTCAGAACGCACTGCTCTTTACGCTTATCGCGCTGCCAGCTCTGTATTTTTCCATGCTCTCGCGAACGATTCGCCCGCTCGCCGTTACGCGCCTGACGTCTCTGCCTGCTGCGTTGATTGTCGGGCTGTTGGCGTCGTTTCTTGCCTTCGGCGCCGTGCCGCTGACACTGATGCTCTATTATCTGCTGTATGATGCAGAGGATGACGAAGCTGCAGCGGCAGCGCTGACAATCTCCCTGTGCGCCATGATCGGTAAATTACTCGTTCTGTTTATCCGCAGCAGAATGAATCTGCCGAATGCAGAATTGCTGCTCTGGCTTCTCCCCGGAGCTCTGCTTGGCGCGCTGGCGCCCATGCTCCCAGGCATGCACCTGACCGGCCGGCGCACAGGTGATACGCTTCTGCGACTGAGCCTGTTCACTTCGCTGATCAACATGGCGGCATCGTTTGCATAATGCCGTATTCTGCCCGAATATGCCCATTCAGACGGCTTTTACGCCGTCTGAATACATATTTCTTTATTATTATTTCTTTATAAAAAATCTATATGTCGCCAGCATTTTCCTTGTCATTATCTTGTCGTTTATCCTCCTTGACGCTTGCCTGAAACCAGCGCATAATTGAATACAGATATTCATCCACGATTTATGATCATCACTTGAAGGAGGAACCCGTTATGACCGCACTTTTATTTCTCTGCTATGCCATCCTGCTGCTTGCGCCCGTGTTGACGCTTTTGTACGGCTTGCGCTGCCAGAAAGCAGCTCCGGGCGCTGCATGCGCTTATCCCATTGACTGCGCGCCTTCCACCCCAGACGCATGTCAGTATACGCAGAAACTGGTCAGTTCCCGTCTGGTTCTCTTCAGCATTCTGATGCTCATCGCCGGTATCGGCTTCATGATCGTAATGCCCTTTGCGGATACGGTTTCTCTGCTGTGCTGCGTCGGCATTGCGCTGGGCATCGAGATCGTCATTCTGCTCGTCGGCATGACGATCATCGGCATGGCGCTCCAGAACCATTTCAAGGCGCCAGAAGTCTGATTTCGCTTGTTTTTTCTCCTGAAACATACAAAAACAGGGTCAGCTCCAAATGCTGATCCTGTTTTTGTATTGTGCTGAAAACATTCTTATTCTCTGGAAAGCATGAACGCGGTCAGCGCTTCTTCCAGTGCGTCAATCGTAAGAATGCTGTTCACCTGTGTGCGGATCTTTGCAGCATCACGCATGCCCTTGACATAGCAGACGACATGGCGGCGCATCTCGCGCACGGCGACAGACTCGCCTTTCATCTCGGCAAGCATACGTACATGGCGCAGCAGCACCTCCAGCTTTTCCTTCGCAGGAATAACGCGTACCGGCTTGCCCTGCATGCCGCAGCGAATCTGCTCAAATACCCACGGATTGCCCTGTGCGGCGCGGCCAACCGCCACGCCATCGCATCCCGTCTCCTCCATCATGCGCATTGCATCCTGCCAAGAAGTCACATCCCCATTGCCGACGACAGGAATAGAAACACGCTGTTTCAGCTTTTTGATCGCGCGCCAGTCGGCATTCCCCTCATAGTATTGGCTGCGCGTGCGTGCATGCAGCGTAATCATCGCTGCGCCTGCCTTTTCCACCATGGGTCCAAGCTCCAAACAGGTTTCGCTGCCCGCGTCAAAGCCCATACGCATCTTGACCGTAACCGGCACATGGGAAGCCGAGACGACCTCTAGCACAATATCCGCAGCAAGAGACGGATTCTTCATCAGCGCGCTGCCTTCTCCATTGCCCACAATCTTAGGTACAGGACAACCCATGTTGATATCCAGCATAGCATAGCGTCCATCGCGTGTGAGTTCCTGAGCTGCCCTTGCCATGATATCCGGTTCATGGCCGAAAATCTGCAGGATTACTGCGCCCTCTTCCTCCGGTGCGACAGCCAGCAATTCTCGGGATGCACGGTTGTCCTTCGGCGCAAGCACATACCCCTTTGCACTCACCATTTCACTGACTGCCATCGGGCAGCCCATTTCGTGGCAGAGTACACGGAAGGGCATATCCGTTACACCGGCCATGGGCGCAAGCATCGCGCCTTGCTTGAGAAAACTAAAATCTGTCATTCTTTTATCTGTTCAATAAGCTGCAAATTGGAAATCATCCAACGGCCTGCCGTTCGGGTGAGCGTCACACGATAGCGCGACGCCATCCATTCCGGCGGGGACAGACGCGCTTCACCGCCAGCAAGAAGCGCAGCCTCACGGCGGGAGGAGCGGATCGTGCCGTCAATAGCCGGGATACTCTCGATGATCTCGGCGCGTGCGACATTTTCCCAAGGCCAGGACCACACGGACACCATTCTCACGCGGTGGTCAAACCCGCGCACCTCATAGTCCTTATACGGTGAAGTATCGCTCAAACCCACCTGAAGAACAGGATCCTGGCTGATAAACTCCTGCCTGAAATACTTGGATAGATCGTCAGAATCCGTACCCATAAGCACAACCGAAGCGCGCGCGCTCAAGCCGTCATCAATGAGCACCCAGATATTGGCTGTATTCATCGCCAGATAAAACGAGATGATCAGCAATGCGCTGATGACCGTAAGAAAAAACATGCGCGAGGCAATGAAGCTGAGAAAACGTCTGAGTATTCTCACGACGCATACCTCCTCCGACCTGTGGTCGGTACCATTCAGGACAAGGATCCATTCGATTTACAAACCCTTATCATAGCATATCTCCGGACTGCAGCCAGATGCTCAATACGATCAGAAAATCGCATCGACAAACGCACGGGCATCGAACGCCTGCAAATCCTCAATGCCCTCTCCCACACCGATATAAAGCACGGGCAGCTTGAGCTCATCCATGATCGCCACGGCAATGCCGCCCTTGGCGGTGCCATCCAGCTTAGTGAGCACAATTCCGGAAACGTCTGCCACAGAAGCAAACTCTCGCGCCTGCTGCAGGCCATTCTGTCCGGTCGTCGCATCGATGACCAGCAGCGTACGTACTTCTGCACCCTCATACTCGCGCTGGATAATGCGGGAAATCTTGCGAAGCTCCTCCATGAGGTTCTTCTTGTTATGCAGGCGGCCGGCGGTATCGACGATCAGCAGATCGGCCTCCGTGGCCTTTGCCTTCTGGATGCCATCGAATACAACAGCAGCCGGATCCGCGCCCTCGGCATGGCGAACGATCGGCACCTGCGCACGATCGGACCAGATTTCCAGCTGATCGGCAGCGGCAGCACGGAAAGTATCCGCTGCAGCCAATACGACACTATGACGCGCATCCTTGAAGCGCATCGCCAGCTTGCCGATCGTGGTGGTCTTGCCTACGCCGTTCACACCGACAACCATCATGATCATCGGCCACTTGAGCGGCTTGCGCGGCATATCCATAATCTCCTTGAGGATCTGCTTGAGAATCTCGCGCGCCTTCCGGGCGTCGGTGATTCTCTGCGCCTCGATGCGGCGCTTGAGCTCTTCGATCACCTTATCGCTGGTACGAACACCCATATCGCTCATGATCAGGATATCCACAAGATCCTCATAGAAATCCTCGTCGATTTCCTCGGTCGCCTCAATCAGCTCATCCACACGTCCGGCGACGTTGGTGCGGGTTTTGGACAGACCATTCCACAGGCGGGAAAACAGGCCCTTCTTCTCGTCTTGCGCAGGAGCTTCCTCCTGCTGCACGGTTTCAGGCACAGCCGTCTGCTGAATCTGCTCTTCGCGCTTCTCTTCTTTCTTCTTGCCAAAGCCAAAGAATGCCATATATATAACCCCTTTCCATCAGATCGGTTTATTCCATCGCGTCCTCGCTCACGTCCTTGAGTTCAACGCTGAGCATGGTCGATACACCCTTCTCCTCCATCGCCACGCCGTACAGACCGTCGCAGCGCTCCATCGTACCCTTTCTATGGGTCACGACGACAAACTGCGTATCTCGGGAGAAATCCCTGAGATAATCGGCAAACGTGGAGATGTTGCCGTCATCCAGCGCCGCCTCAATCTCATCCAGGAAGCAGAACGGTGTAGGCTTGAGCCGCAGCATCGCAAACAGGATCGCAATCGCTGTCAGCGCACGCTCACCGCCGGAGAGCAGAGAGAGCAGCTGCAGCTTCTTGCCAGGGGGCTGCGCCACGATTTCAATACCGCAGCCGAGCACGTCGCTTTCATCCAGCAGGCGCAGCTCGGCATGACCACCACCGAAGAGTTTGGCAAATGTCTCGCCGAAGTACTGCTGCATCAGGCGGAAATTTTCCATAAACTGGCGCTCCATCTGACGCTGCAGCGTTTCGATGATCCCCTGCAAGTCCCCCTGCGCCTTAAGCAGATCGTCGCGCTGGCTGGTCAATTCCTCATAACGCTCACGGCAGGCACGGTAATCCTCCACTGCCGTCACATTCACCGGACCCATTGCGCGAATTTCGCGGCGGATTTCGCCGGTACGCCTGTCGGAAGCAGCCAGATCAAACGGATCCTTGAGGTATTCCTTCGCGCCGGCATAGGTGAGCTCGTATTCATCCCAGATACGCTGCTGCATCTGCGAAAGCTCAGCCTGGGTGCGCGAGAGCACCATCTCTGCCTTATGGCATTTCTCCTGATCCTGAGAGAGCATCTCGCGCAGCTGATCAATCTCCTGGGTCAGCGCACGAACCTTCTCCTGGCTTTCGCTGCGGAGCGCCTGCTTTCGGGCGAGCTCGTGCTGCGCCTGATCCAGCTGTTCGCGGCAAGCCGCAGAGAGCGCCGTATTCTCCGCCATCTGCTGCGTCGCCTTCTGGTGTTCCAGAATCAGGCGTTCGCGATTCTCATGCGCCTGATACAACTCCCTGGCAATATCCTCGAGTTCGCGGTGCATACGAACGCCGTCAGCGGTCATCGCCGTCAGATCGCGTTCTCTGGCTGCAAGCGTAACGCGTACATTCTGCGCATCCTCGCGCAGCTGATCCAGCGCTTCACGCCGTGCATACAAAGCATCGGAGAGTTCGCCCGTGCGGCGGTTCATCTCGTCGCTGGTACGTTCTTCGCCTGCCTGCGTACTGCGCGCACCCATCAGCTGGCTATCGATCTGCGCAAGATTCTGCGCAACCTGCTGGCACAGCAGCTCGCATCGGGCCTGCTGCTGCGCATGGCCTTCGCGCTGCATGCTCAGCGTGCGTACGCGTTCGGACGCGATCGATACGTCGATCTGCGCCTGATGCAGCTCTTCAAACGCCCTTGCCCGGCGCTGCTTAATCTCCTGACGGAAGGCTTCGCCACGCTCAAGCCGGGCTTCATAATCCCTGATCTGCTGCTCGAGCTTTTCAAGCAGCGCTTCATGCTCCTTGATTTCACGCTCGCGGGAAAGAAGGCTCGTCATCCGGGAAGCCGAACTGCCTCCAGTCATCGAGCCGCCGGAATGCATGACGTCGCCGTCCAGTGTCACAAGCCTGAAGGCATGATGGCCGCGGCGCATAATCTCAATACCGGCGTCCAGATTCTCAGCGACAACCGTTCTACCGAGCAGATTTTCTACAATACCACGATATTCCGGCGCAAAACTGACCAGCTCGCTCGCCACGCCGACACAGCCGGGCATGGCCAGAAGCTGGCGCTCCTGCTGACTCAGCGTTCTGCCAGTAATCGTGGTCATCGGCAGAAAGGTCGCCCGGCCCAGCTTGTTATTGCGCAGATAAGCAATCATATCGCGCGCCACATACTCGTCGCTGGTCACGACATTCTGCAGCGCGCCGCCGAGCACGGCTTCCACAGCGCGCTCAAGTTCTCTGGGTACCTGCATCAGCGAAGCCACAACGCCGCGCACGCCCTGATTGCCGCGCGCATGCAGCAAAACCTGCTTGACCGCCTGCTGATAGCCGGCATAATCGCGCTCCATCTCGCGCAGCACGCGCAGGCGACTGGACGCAGCCTGCTTCTGGCCGCTTGCTTCATTCATAGCCTGCTGGATACGGGCGATCTTCTGCGCAGCTTCCTGATTCTCCTGGTCAATTCCACGCACAGCCTGCTGCATTTCGCTCTCGGCCTGCGTATACTCGCTGAGTTCCTGTTTTGCTTCGTCCAGCTGCTCATCCAGCCGCTGTGCGATCAGGACCAGTTCCTCGCGCTGGGCCTGCGCCTCTTCGCCGCGAAGCTCCATCTCTCTGCGCATCGTGGACAGGCGCGCTTCGCTGGTACGTACGTCGCTCAAGCGGTTCATCGCATCGATGATCGCGCTCTTGTGGCTCTCCAGCTGCTCCTCCGCCTCGCGAGCGGCTTCCTGCGCGGCTTCCAGTTCTTCTTCCTTGGCGCGAAGATCACGCTGCAAGGCCGTGATTTCTGAGCGAGCGGCAAGCGTATCGGCTTCATTCTTCCTGATTTCGCCCTCAAGCGCTTCGCTTCTGGTACGGCGGACATCCTCCTCCTGACCCAGAGAGAGCACATCCTTTTCCATACGCGCGATTTCGGCGCGAAGCATGGCGATTTCGCCCTCGCGCACTTCCTTTTCACGGGTCAGTTCCAATACCGCCTCATGCGCGGCGGAAACCTGTTCCTCCAGCGCCTGAGCAGCCTCATTGGCGCTGTCGCGCACAGCGCTCAATTCACCCGCACGGCGCTCTTCCTGCTCGATCGCCTCGCGCAGACCGGCGAGCATTGCTTCCGCATCAGCAATGCGTTCCCTGGCTTGATCGCTGCGAAGCACAAAGGACGAGCATTCCAACACACGCAGTTCGTCACGCAGCGCCAGATAATGGCGCGCCGTCTCACTGGCCTTGGCCAGAGGCTCAAGCTGGCTTTCCAGCTCGGAGATGATATCCTCTACACGCGAGAGATTGTCGCGCATATTGGACAGGCGCTTTTCGCTCTCCTCCTTGCGCGTACGGTACTTGACGATACCGGCCGCTTCTTCAAAAATGCCTCGACGGTCTTCGCTCTTCTGTGAGAGGATTTCGCCGATACGACCCTGACCAATGATTGAATAGCCTTCCTTACCTACGCCGGTATCACGGAAAAGCTCGATGATATCACGCAGGCGGCAGGCCGCCTTGTTGATGTAGTATTCACCCTCGCCGCTGCGGTAAACGCGACGGGTAATCATCACCTCGGTGAAATCCACCGGAAGGGCGTGATCCTCGTTATCAAAGACGAGCGATACCTCGCAATAGCCCAGTCTCTTGCGCTTCTGAGTACCATTGAAGATGACGTCCTCCATCTTGCCGCCGCGCAGCGCCTTGGCGCTCTGTTCACCGAGCACCCAGCGCACCGCATCCGACAGATTCGACTTGCCGCTGCCATTGGGGCCCACGATACCCGTGATGCCCTGATCGAAGACGACAACCGTCCTGTCTGCGAACGACTTGAAGCCGTAAATTTCCAGTCTTTTCAGCCGCACAGCTGCGACTCCTTTCTCTTAAACAGGCTGCGCCTGCTTCCTCTCGTTACTGCTGGCCAAGCACGCGCATCGCCATCTGCGCAGCAGCTTCCTCAGCGCGCTGCTTGCGCGCCCCCTGACCGCGGCCCAGTTCCGTCCCATCCGCGCGCAGCACCCTTGCGGTAAACACACGCGCATGCGGCGGCCCATCCTGCGCGACGATCTCGTAGGAGGGCGTCTCCTCGCCCAGCGCCTGCAGGTATTCTTGCAGGGCAGATTTCGCATCACGATCGCTGCGCACGGCAGACTCATAATCGCCCATTGCCAGATCGACCAGCTGGGCGGCCTTTTCCATACCCGCATCCAAATAGACGGCGGCAATCACGGCTTCCATGGTATCGGCCAGAATCGACGGATTCTCGCGGCCGCCAACAACCTCCTCGCCCCTATCCAGCTTGAGGAATGCGCCCAGGCCGAAGCGGCGGGCGGCCTGGGCAAGATTCGCCTCGCACACAAGCGCAGCGCGCCTGCGGGTCAGCTGGCCCTCTTTGAGCTTGGGAAACTTGTGATAGAGTACGCGGCTGACGCAGATTTCCAGCACAGCGTCGCCCAGAAACTCCAGACGCTGATTGTCTCTGCACTTGTGCTGCAGCGCGTAGGAAGGATGCGTCATCGCCAGATCGAGCAGCTGCGCATCGGCAAACGTATGGCCAATCGCCCGCTCAAGCGCTTGATAATTCATAATGTGTCCTTTCCGCTGTACTCCCGTCCATTTCGCTTTCCACATAGCATCACGAAAAGACTCCGCGCAAAGCGAAATACACGGGAAAGCCGCTGCCGGAAAGGCCCGGCAGCGGGCTGTATGATTTACATCTTCTCTTCGATATAATTGGCCATATCAGCGACGGTTTTCACCTTTTCAATAGCGTCGTCCTCAACCTCGATACCAAACTCGGTTTCCACGTCCATGACCAGCATCATGATCGACGCGCTGTCCGCCTGCAGATCTTCTTTCAGACGGCTTTCCGGCTTCACATCGGCAGCGTTCACGCCCAGCTGCTCAGCCACCATGGCAATCAGCTTCTCCATCATCGTTTATTACCTCCTTGAATCAAATCAATATCTAAGAATCAATCGTTATGATTGGTGCTTATGCGTTTTCAGTGGTTTCCTTCTGCGCGGAAAGCTGGGCAACACCGGCACGGATTTCCTCGATCACACCAGTAGCGACTACGGTACGCGCCTGACGCAGCGCACAGAAAATCGCACGCGCGTTGGAATTGCCGTGCGCCTTGATCACAGCGCCATCTGCGCCCAGCAGCGGAACACCGCCGACCTCTTCGGAATTAAAGCTCTGCTTGAGTTCCTTGAATGTATCCTTGGCCAGCAGCGCTGCAACCTTGCCCTTGGTATTGCTCAGAAGCCCCTGCTTGAGGAGCTTAAACAGCGCAGAAATAACGCCCTCGGTATTCTTGAGCACAACGTTGCCCACAAAGCCGTCCGCCGCCAGAACATCGCAAAGACCAGCCATGGTATCGCGCGCCTCGACATTGCCGATGAACTTGTAGACATTCTGCGCGCTCATGAGCGCATGCGCCTGCTGCGCCTGTTCGTTGCCCTTGGCGGCTTCCACGCCAATATTGACAAGGCCAACCTCCGGGTTTTCCACACCCATAACACGCTTCATGTAGATGCTGCCCATCATGGCAAACTGATTAATCCACTCCGGCTTGCAGTCGGTGTTCGCGCCGGCATCCACCAGCAGCATCGTACGACCCGGAACCGGCAGCGGCGCGCCCAGCGCCGGGCGATCGATGCCCTTAATGCGGCCGATCTTAAACATGGAACCCGCCATCACCGCACCAGTAGAGCCAGCGGAAACAAAGGCCTGCGCCTCCTTGCGGCGGACAATGTCCATGCCGACATTGAAGGTAGAATCCTTCTTGCGGCGCAGTGCCATGACCGGATGCTCCTCGGTGGTGATGACCTCTGTCGCATTCACCACATGCAGACGCTCCTTTACGCCCGCATATGCAGCCTGATCGCCGTACTCGCCGATGGTCTTATCCAGCAGTTCCTGAGGACCGACGAGGATGACCTCGATATCGTCAAATTCGCGCAGCGCGTCAATCGCGCCGTCCACATTGACCTTGGGCGCAAAATCGCCGCCCATGGCGTCCAGAACAATTTTCATCATGGGATTAATCCTCCTGCCTGTTTGTAAAAGCATACATACCGATACCCGCCGCAATGGCAAGGTTCAGCGAATCAATCTTCAAGCTGTGCGGAATGAGCGTGCTCACGCCGTACGTCGCAAACACATCCGGCAGGCCGCTGGCCTCATTGCCAAAGACGAGCGAATACGCCCCCTTTACCCTGCGCACCGCTTCATGCAGCGGCACGGCGCCGGTGAGCATAAACGGAAAGAGCTGCCTATCCGGGAATTCGCCGCGATAATCATCAAACGAATCGAAGTGACGGATATTCAGCGAGAATGCCGCGCCCATTGACGCGCGCGTGACGCGCGGATCATCGGAATCGACTGCGGGACGGATGATAGCGATATTGGTCAGGCCAAAGCCCAGCGCCGTACGCAAGATGGTGCCCAGATTGCCGCTGTCGCTGGGATTGACCAGCACGATATGCGGCGCATCAGATGCAAACGTTCCTTCCTGCTTCTTGTAGACCATAGCGGCAAAGCAGTTTTCCTTCTTGCTGATACGCTCCAGCGCGCGATCCGCAATTTCGACGCGAATGCCATTTTCCTCCGCCTGAGCACGCAGACTCTGCGCACCCGCACTCTTTTCGCTGAAAGAAGAAAGCAGCAGACGCATGCACCGCTCAGGCGCATTCTTCAGGCATTCCGTTGCCGGAAAGATGCCCGGCGCATAAGAATAATCCAGGGATTTATCGTAAGCCTCCAGTTTTGCCACGAGCGGCATCCTCCTTCTTTCGGCTATCAGTATACACATTCAACCATCTTGAAATTATATCAGATTATGTTCATTTCTTCAAGTCATCCCCCGGAATTCAATGTTTTAGTCAAACAGACGAGTGTTAAGACCGCATTAAGATTTATAACCGGAACTGACTCTTTCTGAATACCTGTTGAAATCTGATTTTGCTTCAATTATAATACCAATTTATAAAATGACGCTATTATGCGGTATTTTATCCTTTGAGTCTATCATCTTACGATACATGACATTTATTTCGGAAAGGATCGCATACCATGTCTGATACTCTTCGAATCGGCCTGGACATCGGTTCCACGACCATCAAATGCGTGGTACTGGACAGCGAGGACAAGATTGTCTATTCCTGTTATGACCGACACTATTCTTTGATCAGCCAGAAAACCCGGGAACTACTCACACGCCTGGACAAGGACATCGCCCACGGCGCGCCCGTCCGCCTGAGCATTTCCGGTTCCGCGGGTATGGGTCTGGCGCTTGGCTCCCGTATTCCCTTTGTTCAGGAGGTTTACGCGACCAAGATTGCCGCCGACCTGTTCCTGCCCGGTACCGATGTGATCATCGAGCTGGGCGGCGAAGACGCCAAAATACTCTTCCTCAAGGGCACGCTTGAGGTGCGCATGAACGGTTCCTGCGCGGGCGGTACCGGCGCATTCATCGACCAGATGGCAACGCTGCTGGCCATTACGCCCACGCAGATGAACGAAGAAGCCGCCAAGGCGGAGCGAACCTATACCATCGCCTCCCGCTGCGGCGTATTTGCCAAGACCGACGTACAGCCCCTGCTCAATCAGGGTGCGCGCCGCGCAGACGTCGCTCGATCCATCTTTATGGCCGTAGTGAATCAAACCATCGCCGGCCTGGCGCAGGGCCGCCCGATTGAGGGCAAGGTCGTCTATCTCGGTGGACCGTTGACGTTTATGAGCGAGCTGCGCGCCTGCTTCGACGAGGCGCTCGGCCTTCCCGGTATCTGCCCGGAAAACTCTCTCTATTTTGTTGCCCTAGGCGCTGCGCATCAGGCAATGGAAGAAATGACGCTGGTAAACTGCATCGAAGCGATCGACGCCTTCCATTCTACCGAAAGCTACAACGCGCTGCCAGCCCTGTTTGAAAGTGAAGAAGATCTCGCCGCATTCCGCGAGCGTCATGCGCGCGCCAAAGTCGGCCGCCGCAATCCGGAAAGCTATGTAGGCAATGTCTATCTGGGCATCGACTCCGGCTCCACGACAATCAAATCCGTCGTGATTGCCGAAGGCGGCGAATTGCTGGAAACCCGGTATCAATCCAACTCCGGCGATCCTGTGCCGCACGTACGCAGCTTTCTTTCCGATCTGCGCCGAGAGCACCCGGACTGGACGATCTGCGCGGGCGCTGTTACCGGCTACGGCGAGGACTTGATCCGCAGCGCATTTGGCGTGGACTTTGGTCTGGTGGAAACCGTGGCACACTTCACTGCTGCGAAGTCCTTTATGCCCGACGTTGATTTCATCATCGACATCGGCGGTCAGGATATCAAGTGCTTCAAAATCCGCAGCGGCGTGATCGACAACATCTTCCTCAACGAAGCCTGCTCCTCGGGCTGCGGTTCTTTCCTTCAGACATTCGCCAACGCACTGGGCTACGACATCGCAGCATTTTCCCAGCTGGGTCTTGCCGCGCGCAAACCGGTCGATCTCGGTTCCCGCTGCACGGTATTTATGAATTCCTCCGTAAAGCAGGCACAGAAGGACGGCGCGGACGTGACCGACATCTCCGCCGGCTTGTCCATTTCCGTGGTCAAGAACGCGCTGTACAAGGTCATCCGCTGCTCCGGCGCGCAGGAACTCGGCACACGCATCGTTGTGCAGGGCGGTACGTTCCTCAACGACGCAGTACTGCGCGCATTTGAAAATGAGCTGCAGGTCGACGTTGTTCGCCCGGATATCGCAGGCCTGATGGGCGCATACGGAGCAGCACTGCATGCCAAGGCGCAGCGCACGCTTCAGCCCGGAGAGAGCACGGT
>JAFQIF010000158.1 GCA_017397695.1 Clostridia bacterium | reverse complement strand
GTCGCAGGGCGGCAGTTGTTCCATCATCAGAAATGCGTAACACTGCGAATTTAATCTAACGCGCATCATGTAACAAGAGAGAGGTGGACTCCCCATGACCAACGCGACCCCCGCGCCCAAGAAGAAGCATCGCTTCTGGACGATGGAGCGCAAGCAGAGCGCGGCCGGCTGGTGCTTCCTGGCCCCGGCTGCGATTCTGATTTTTATCTTCAGCTTCTATCCGATGTTCCAGGCGCTGCTCATCTCCTTTAAGAAGGGCCTCCCGACCAACCTGGTTTATTCTGATCCACTCTGGCGTAACTACCAGTTCATGCTCAAGGACAAGGTATTCATCCAGTCTGTTACGAATACCTTCACCTACCTGCTGATTCAGGTGCCGATCATGCTGGTGCTGGCGATCATCTTCGCCTCCCTGCTCAACAACCGCGACCTCAAGTTCCGCGGCCTGTTCCGTACCTGCATCTTCCTTCCGTGCGCTACCGGTCTGGTTGCGTATTCTATGATCTTCCGCACGATGTTCGACCTTGACGGTATGATCAACGGCGTGCTGATGAACCTCAACATCATTGATGCGCGTATCAACTGGCTCAACAACCCGAACACCGCCAAGGCCGTTATCATCATCGGTCTGATCTGGCGCTGGACGGGCTATAACATGGTCTTCTTCCTCTCCGGCATGCAGGGCATCGATTACTCGATCTATGAGGCGGCCCGCATTGACGGCGCGAATCAGTTCCAGCAGCTGATGAAGATCACCATCCCGCTGCTCAAGCCGATCATCCTGGTGACCGGCATCATGTCCACCAACGGTACGCTCCAGCTCTTCGATGAATCGATGAACCTGACCAAGGGCGGACCGGCCAATACAACGATAACGATGTCGCATTACATCTACAACAAGATGTTCATCGGCAACCCGAACTTCGGTTATGCCGCTGCGATGTCCTTCGTGATCCTGATTATGGTCGCTATCCTGTCTGCGATTGAAACGAAAGTGGGTGACAAGCGATGAGAGAAGGCGCAGTAAGCAAGCATTTGACGCGTTTCCTGATGTACGCGTTCCTGGTCATCGTTTCGATCGTTTCCGTATTCCCGCTGTACTGGGCATTCATCTCTGCGTTCAATAGCACGCAGGAAATCCTCGGCGGCCGCATGATCCCCAGCAGCCACCTGATTGAGAACGTGAAGAACCTCTTCGCGCAGCAGAACGTTATGCTGGCGCTGAAGAACTCCTTCGCCACCTCCCTGCTTCAGGTTGTGCTCTCTCTGGTCGTTTCTTCCATCGCCGGCTACGGCTTCGAAATCTATCACGACAAGTATAAGGACGGCCTCATGGGCATCCTGATGCTGGCGATGATGGTTCCGTTCGTCGCTGTTCTGGTTCCGCTGTTCCAGATGATGTCCAGCTGGAAGCTGCTCAACACCTGGGTCGGCTTCTTCATCCCGAGCCTGGCAACCCCGTTCCTGATCATGTACTTCCGCAACAGCGCGCGTAACTTCCCGCGCGATACGATCGAGGCGGCGCGTATCGACGGCCTCAACGAGCTCCAGATCTTCATCAAGATGTTCGTGCCGATGATGCAGCCGACCTATGCGTCCGCCGCCACCATCACCTTCATGAACGCCTGGAACTCCTACCTCTGGCCGAAGGTCATCATGCAGACTGCGGACGCCACCACCATGCCGATGCTCGTTTCCAACCTGATGGCTGGCTACGTCATCGACTACGGCGTCGTTATGGCGGGCGTTACCATCTGCTCCCTGCCGACGGTTATCATCTTCTTCCTGCTGCAGAAGAGCTTCACCAACGCCGTTGCCGGTGCTGTCAAGTAAGCTGTCAGCCAAAGAAGCAAAAAAGCAGTTTCACCTCCGCTCCTCGCGGAGGAGTTTTTGTTTCCCCTTTTATCACCTAAAATGACGCGTCCCCTTTGTCTATGGGCCGCGCCATCAATATGCAGCTTCCTTTACGCTCCGGCATGGATTGGTCTGCCTTTTGCCAAAGCGGATTGGTTTTCATTGACTTTTCCAGAAAAAAACTATACAATGAGAATGTAATACTGTATGTTCAGGATGGTATCGTATGGATAATGAGAAAATGCTCCGCTTTTTGCAGAATGAGCATGTTCTGCCCAAACTGCGAGCGGATTTTTATCAGCGCGAACTCAAGCAGCGGGATCTCGATTACGGCCCCAATGACCTTTGCATCATGCGCCGCGTCTGCCGCAGCGAGGGCATGTCCCAGGCGCAGCTCGCCAGCGAAGTCGCCTGCCCGGCTCCAACCGTCACGCGCAAATTGAAAAAACTGATTGCCCGCGGTCTCATTGATAAACGCGAGGATTCCACAGATTACCGCAAGAACTGTCTCTACCTGACCGACGAAGGAAGAGAAGCTGCAAAGACTATCTATGAAATCTGCAATCAGAGCATGGATTTCTTTTTCGAAGGCTTTACAGAAGAGGAACAGGAACTGTGCGTCAGCTTCCTTGAGCGCATGCGGCAAAACGCCGAAAAGGCGCTCAGCGAGTGACAGGCATCAATTCGCCCGTATAAACGATGTTCCCCTGCGCATCGACCTCGCTCGCCCGGCGATACGCCGGGTCCAGGATATCCAGCTCCTCCTCCGGGATATTCGTTACAACCTCATAGAATTCCTGATCTGCGCGATACAGCACCATAGCCACGCTGTGCTCGCGCAGATTTTTATTGATATAATCCACAGCGCCCTGAACGCCCATCAGGCAAAGGGCAGTCGTCAGCGCGTCATCCTCCACAGCGCTGCCGCTGAGCAGCGTCACCGTGCTCACGCCACCCTGTACGCCTTCCTCCGTATAATTGAGCGGATAGCCGGTAAACGGGCTGATGATGTGACAGCACAGATTTCCACCGGCAACGTAGTTGTTGTCATAATCGCCGCTTGAAGACAGCGCCTGATCCATCACACGGATATGCGCATAGGTCTGCGCGTTCTCCTGCGTTTCGCGCGGAATGCGCACCTGCAGGGAAAATGCCGGATCGTTGGCTTTCTTTGCCGCGTTCGATGCGTTTCTGAGCAGCCGGATACTGCTGGAACCGCAGGAGAAGTAACCGTATTCGTATCCTTCTTCCTGAAGCATCTGCGCAACCACATCCGCCGCGTAACCCTTGGCGATGCCGCCAAGGTCAATCTGCGCGTGATAGGTCACGCCGCCGATCGTCACAGACGGCGTGTTCTTGTGCAGCGTGTATCCGCTTTCATCATCGCCCGAAAGGACGATTCCATCCATATCCACCAGCTGTAAAAAGCCATCGATATACGCAGGATCAGGCAGGGCACGCGTCCCGTCCTTCCATTCGCGGTCATAGGGCATAACTATATCCGTGCCGAACGTAAAGCGCGGAGAGAACCCC
>JAFQIF010000157.1 GCA_017397695.1 Clostridia bacterium | reverse complement strand
CAAGATCAGCCTGCCGGAGTTTATGGAGCCTGGCATGCCGGTTGCCTTTGAAGGAAAAACCTTCCTGATGATCGGCATTACGCCGGAGCTTATTCTGTGCGCCGATGCGCAGGGCGCCGCTACGCATGACTGCATTGTGCTTGCCGGCGCGATGATTCAGTCTATGGGCCGCGGAGAAGCGCCGATCCAGAGCCGTTACGATGTGTATCGCCGCGTCCTGCGCGAGGAGCTGTCCGGCTCCGAGCTGGAGGCCTTGGCGCATGAGCATCAGATCGAAATGAACCGTGAGCGCTGCGTGATCACCTTCCAGATCCTGCAGACCGAAACGGAAACCGCATTCAACATGCTCGAGGAGCTCGTTCCGCGTGCAGGTGGTGACCTGCTCGTGGAGATGGATCGACATACCGTTGTTTTCCTCAAGAGCATGGACAACGTCGAGTCTTTCGACGAACTGTATCAGCTGGCCGAGGCCATCGAACAGACGCTGCTTGACGAAGTGGGCAAGGGCTGCGTTGTAGGTATTGGCGAGCCGAAGAAGACCTTCCCGGAGATCGGCGAGAGCTATCGTGAATCCCGCCGCGCCGTTGAGGTGGGCCGTATCTTCCTGAATGATCAGCACATTTATATCTATCGCAGCCTCGTTCTGGAGCGCTTCCTGATGGATATTCCGCGCGAGATGGGTACCCGTTATCATGGTATCCTGTTCAACAGGAAGACTGCTCGTCTGTTCAATGACGAAATGCTCCACACCATCGAGATGTTCTTTGCGAAGGATCTGAATCTGTCCGATACCGCGCGTCAGCTCTATATCCACCGCAACACGCTTGTGTATCGTCTGGATAAGGTGCAGCGCCAGACCGGTCTGGACCTGCGCAAGTTCGATGACGCGGTGACGTTTAAGATGATGATGCTCCTTGGCAAGAGCGGCAAGGATAAGCCGCGTCCCGTGTATTGATTTGCAAAAGACAGCCGGCGTAGTATGCGTCGGCTGTTTTCATAGAAAGGAATGGCTACATTGAAACGGAATCATATTATCGCCGCCTTGCTTGCTGTTTTGCTGCTTATCTCGCTGTGCATGTCTGCCGGCGCAAGCGCGATGCTGCCCATGTTCAAGCAGCAGGGAAATGTGACGATCTCTCGTGAGGAATATGACCGCCTCCGGCAATATGAAAAACTGGATATGCTCCTGCAGCTGGTTCAGATGTACTATTATGAAGACGTCGATACCGATGAGATGCTCGAGAGCGCGGCGTATGGCCTGGTTGCTGGCGTTGGCGATGTATACAGTACGTATTACAGCAAGGAAGACATGGACGCCTTCAACGAAGAAACGGAAGGCGAGTACGCGGGCATTGGCTGCCAGCTTCTGGCGGATCCCAGCGATCAGCTGATCACCATCACGCGTGTCTTCAAGGGCAGTCCGGCTGAAGAGGTCGGCATGCGCACGGGCGATAAGATTGTCTATGTTAATGACGTGTACTATTCCGCTTATGAGATGGATGCTGCAGTAGATGTCATGCGCGGTACGCCCGGCGAGAATGTGAAAGTGACCGTCATGCGTGGGCTGGAGACGATTGATTTTGATATCACCCGTAAGGTGGTCAATATCAATTATGTTGAGCACCAGATTCTCAATGGCAATATCGGCTATGTAATGGTCTTCGATTTCCTGGGCGACGCTGTAAAAGGCTTTGCCGCTGCGCTGGAGACCTTCCGGCAGGCGGGCGTTAAGGGCATGATTATTGATCTTCGAAATAATGGCGGCGGTCTGCTGGATGCGAGCGTCATGATGGCAGATATGATCCTGCCGGAAGGCATCGTGGTGTCCATGCGCGATAAGCTTGGCAACGAAGAGGCCTTCGAAATCGATAACGAGTATTACGATATTCCGATGGTTGTGCTGGTCAACGAGTACAGCGCCAGCGCTTCGGAGATTCTTTCCGGCGCAATCCGGGATTATGGAGAAGGCACGCTCGTCGGCACGACAACGTTTGGCAAGGGCGTCGTGCAGAGCGTGGTGGATTTCCCGGACGGCAGCGGCCTGAAGGTGACTACCGCCCGTTATTACACGCCCAGTGGCGAGTGTATTCATGAGGTGGGTATTGAGCCGCATGTGACCGTCGAGCTGGACGAGGACGCTGTAACCCGTTACGGTATCAATAATCTACCGCATGATCAGGATGCGCAGCTCCAAATGGCAATCGAATTGATCCAAAACGGCGAAGTGAAATAAAACGCACAGGGCCTTCCCGGAAACGGGGAGGCCCTTGTCATGTTCTTGGGCCATATGGTATAATCAATCTGTATGATTATGTGCATCCGAAGAAGGAGGGGACGCCTATGTGCCGTGTCAGTGTGATCGTGCCGATTTATCAGGTTGAGGCGTATCTTCCCAAGTGCCTGGACAGCATTCTGGCCCAGACGTTTACGGATTATGAGCTGATTCTTGTCAATGACGGCACAAAGGACGGGTGTCCTCAGATCATGCAGGCTTATGCCGACCGAGACAGCCGTATCCGCCTTGTGCATAAAGAAAACGGCGGCCTGTCCTCCGCGCGCAATGCTGGTCTGGATGTTGCGCAGGGCGAGTATGTCGCCTTTCTGGATTCAGACGATTATGCCGCGCCGAATTGGCTGGCGGATATTGTCCGCGCAGCGGATGAAACGGGTGCACAGCAGGTGCTCTATAATTATTGCCTGGTTGTCGATGGCGCCGAGCAGGAAGCCTATCTGCAGTTTGAAACCGAGACGATCGATGTGGACCGCCTTGGTTTGGCGAATTATTTCTATCGGTATTGGATGCCCTATAAGCATGGACAGGAGGCCTGGAGTAAGCTCTATCGCCGCAGCGTGATCGAGGCAAATGGCCTGCGTTTTGCGCCCAATAAAGAGGTCTTCGCAGAGGACACGCATTTTTCTGCGCTGTATCTCATGCATACCCATACAATCGCCGCCCTAAATACGCCGTATGTGTATTATGTGCAGCGCGGAGACTCGCTCATGGGCATGAAGAAGCCGCGTCTTGCTTGGCGCCTGATGACGCTGTCTGTTCGGCTGTGGGATTATGCAAAGGCCTGCGGCAGGTTTGGCGAGATCAAAAACGTACTGCCTGTGCTTTGCTATGATAAGCTGATCACCAAGGGCATCCGACTTGACCCGGATCTTGGCGATGTGTATCGCGCGATGGAGGAGTATCGAGACAGCGTATCGATGAAACAGCTCCTTCTTGCGCTCATTTCGCCGATGCCGCTGCTGATGTATACGCTCAAAACGCATAAGGGAATCCGCACGCAGCTGCGCGCGCGTGTGTTTGCGCTTCGCTGGCTGCGCGGCAATGTGAAAGACGCTGCTGCGCTTGTGCAGGGCAGGGAGGATATGCCGTGAAGATCAGTATCATCATTCCCTGCTATAACAGCGAGAAATACCTTGACGCCTGTATGGATAGCGTCCTGAAGCAGACGTTTTCAGATTTTGAAGTGATCCTCGTCGATGACGGATCGTTGGATGGTACACTGGCGGTTGCTAAGCGCTATGCTGAATCGGATGCGCGTGTGCGTGTGTTGGCCAAAGAGAACGGCGGCGTTGCGGCTGCCCGAAATCAGGGATTGGACTGCGCACAGGGCGAGTGGATCACCTTCGTGGACAGCGACGATCTGCTGCCCGCTGATGCGCTGGAAACGCTGCTTTCCGGCGTCAATGCGCACGTGGATATGGTGGTTGGCGCGCATGAAACATTTGATGAAAACGGAACCCGTGAAACCGTGATTCCGCAAACGCGATGGATGGACATGCGCGGCGAAGCGCAAAGACGCGCTGCTGCGCTGCGCCTGATCGAGGGCGACAGCGTGCTCAATATCATGTGCAACAAGCTGCATCGCCGTGCATTGCTGGAAAGCCATGGTATCCGCCTGAAGGTTGGAGTACGTATTGCGGAGGATGCGCTGTTCAATCTGGAAGCTGTTTTGCGCGGCAGGGGCATTGCCTATGTCAATCGTGTGGCATATCGCTATCGCACGCACAGCGGGTCTGCTATGCATACGCAGACGCAGAACGAAATGCAGCGGCATCGCCCGTGGCTGATCGCTATGCAAGAGCTGCTTGACAATATGGAACAGATGGAAGCGTATTTTCCTGCGTATCTGGATACCGCTGTGCTGCGGCTGTACAAGGATGGCGGTGTGATGCATATTCTGAAGCGCTTTGATGCGGATGTTCTGCCGCTGCTGGCGCTGGATGCGCTGGATCGGAGTAGATTGTCTGTTTCGGGCAGGCTGCTTGCGTTCATCTGTGAAAAAGGCCTGTATCCTGCTCTGTATCCGCTGATTTATCCCGTGCAGGTGATTCGCCGAAAGTTTGGCGAGGCTGTGTTTGCCCTGCGTGCCCAAAAGGAGATGCCGCAATGAATAAGCCGCTTGTGTCCATTGTGATGCCGTGCTACCAGAATAGCATGACGCTTGCGCGCACCGTGCAGAGCATTCAGGCGCAGACGTTTGAGGATTGGGAGCTCATTGCGGTCGATGATGGTTCAAAGGACGATACGCTGGCCGTGCTGACTCGTTTGGCTGCGGCGGAGCCGCGCATGCGCGTGATCCATCAGGAAAACGGCGGCGTATCTGCTGCGCGCAATGCAGGCATGGACGCTGCGCAGGGGCAGTGGATATCGTTTGTCGATGCGGATGATCATCTGCTGAAGCATGCGCTGGAGCATCTGTTGGCCATGGTGGATGATCGGACAGATATCATCTGCGGCGCATATGAGATGCATTTCCGCGACGAGGGCGGCCGCATTGAAAAGCATGCTTGTGCGAGCGGCGATCTGCAGACAGTGCTGGAAAGCCTGGTCCGCGGCGACAGTGCGCTCAACAGCATGTGCGCGCGACTGTATCGTGCGCAGCTGCTGCGCGATCATGCCGTCCGCGCGCCCAAAGGGATCAAGGTTGGCGAAGATGTACTGTTCAATCTGGATGCGTTTATCGCAGCCAGGGCTTGGCGTATGAGCGGAGAGACCATTTATATCTATGAGTTCGGTGGAGATTCCGCTATGACCCGCGCCCGTACGGATGTATATGGCGTCAGCGTGCCGATGATCGAAGGAATCGGCAGCTTTGTCAGGCAGCATAGCCTGCAGACAGCGCTTTTCCGAGCGCATATCGATATCTATGTGCGAACGCTGCGTGCAGCGCGCGGGCGGTTCGGTGCTGCGTTGGCGCTCAGCCGCGCAATGGTGGCCGCCATGACGGATGGCGTCGAGCCAGCGCGGCTGCCCGCTAAGCAGAAGCTGTATTACTTCGCGCTCAGGGCGCTTCCGCTTTCGAGTTTCCTGCTGCCCTGATTTTCCCAAAGGGAGGAACAAACATGAACGAGCAGGCCGATATCAGCATCATCGTGCCTTGTTATAATGCTGAAAAGCATCTTCCCGATTGCCTTGCAAGCCTGAAGGCGCAGCGCGGGCCGTGCATCGAGATGATCTTCATCGACGATGGCTCTGTGGATGCGACGGGGCGCATTCTGGATGATTTCGCCGCCGGAGATCCGCGCGCAAGCGTTGTTCATATTCCCAATGGCGGCGTGTCTGCTGCGCGCAATCGCGGGCTGGATATGGCGACTGGCCGGTATATCGCCTTCTTGGACGCTGACGATACATTGGAGAAAGACGCGCTTGAGATGCTCTATGCGCTGGCGGTAAGCAGCGGAGCGCAGATTGTATCTGCCGATCATCTGGTTTACGATCTGGATCATCATCTGACGCTGCGTGTGACAGAAGACGGGCTGATAAGCCTCATTGAGTGCGAGCCATATCGTCTTGTCCAGCAGATTATTCATATGGACCGCATTTTCAATAATATCTGGAATAAGCTCTATGCCCGCCCGCTCTTTGATGGTCTTCGTTTGGATGAGGAGGTGCGCATTGGCGAGGATGCGCTGCTGAATATTCAGCTGTATCTTCGCGCCGAGAAAATTGCGCATTTGCCGGAGTTTACGTATGTTTACCGGATTCACAGCGCGTCTGCAATGGCAGGCGTGAAGAATCATAGCGAGGCACATCAGCCGATGCTGCGCAGCATGAGCCGGATTCTGCTTGAGGCGGGCGTAAAAGAGCGTTATTTCAAGGATTTTTTGCAGACCTGTATCTGGATAGATGAGAAGCAGCGCGGCATTCGCGCGTGCATGCGCACATTCGATCAGCGCGTACGTCCTCTGGCAATGGAGGGCGTACAGCGGGAAAAGCTGGGCGAAGAAAACCAGCGTCTGTTTGATCTGATCAGCAGGGGAATGTTTCCGGCGTTTTATGTGCTCATGCGTATCAGGGAGAAACTCACGGGAAGGAAATGGGGAATCCGGCGATGAAAAAGAAGATCATGCTCTATAATCATGGTGGCTGTGAGAATCGGGGCTGTGAGGCGATTGTGCGCTCAACAAGCGCGCTGTTTGCCGATCAGGCAAAGCTGTCGCTTGCCTCGGATCAGTCCGAGTTTGACCGTCAAGCCGGTTTGGAGCATATTGAAAGAATCATTCACAGCGAGATTGCGCCTTACAGCATCCGGCGTTTTATCAATTCCATCGGCTTCAGGCTGGGCATTCCGCGGGAGCAGGAAGTGGCGCGCAAGCATTCCACCATCATTGATCAGGGCAAGCGCAGCGATATCTGCCTGTCCATCGGCGGCGATACGTATTGCTATAATCATCAGGAGCACCTGCAGGTGATCAACGGCCGTCTGCGTCGGGCGAAGAAGCCCATGGTGCTCTGGGGCTGCTCGGTGGAGCCGGATTTGCTTGCCGGCGAAACGCTGGAGGATCTTCGCGCTTATGATCTGATCGTAGCGCGCGAATCGATCACAGAGCAGGCGATGAAGGCGGCAGGGCTTCCGGTGATTCGATGGTGTGATCCTGCGTTCACCATGAGAAGCGAAGCGCTTGCGCTGCCCGATGGCTGGCGCGAAGGGAAAACAGTAGGCCTCAATGTCAGCCCTCTGGTGCTGGATAAGGCAAAGGACGGCGGCAAAGCGCTGGAGGCGTTTGTTTTTCTGGTGCGCCATATTCTGGATACGACGGATTTCGCGGTTGCGCTGGTTCCGCATGTCTTCTGGGAACATGATAACGATATGAATGCGCTGGGCAGAATCAAAGAACGATTCAGCGATGAGAAGCGCGTGTTTATCCTGCCCGATGCGCAGAAGCTGACCGCGCCGCAGCTCAAGGGCTATATCAGCCACCTCAGCTTGCTGGTGACGGCGCGTACGCATGCCTCTGTTGCGGCGTATTCTACTGCTGTTCCCACGCTGGTTATTGGTTATTCGGTCAAGGCCAAGGGCATCGCGCGCGATCTGTACGGCGACGAGGCGGGACATCTGATCCCAGTGCAGGAGCTCAGTGGAGAAAAGGAACTCATTGCCGCCTTTGATGCGCTGCTGAACCGGGCGCAGGAAGAGCGCGAATTCCTCAGAATGCGCCTGCCTGCGTATACGGCAGGCAGGGAAGAGACGCTGGCGGCAGTACTGAGCCTTGCGAAGTGACAGGAGAGACGCAAATGAGACAGACAGTCAGGCAGAATAAAGCGGAGTGCACCGGCTGCAGCGCGTGCGTGAGCATCTGTCCGAAGGGTGCGATTGCCATGCAGCCGGATGAGGAAGGATTTCTCTATCCCGTTGTAGACGGCAGTAAGTGCGTGCAGTGTGATCTGTGTGAAAAGCGCTGCCCGGCAGGCCGGGTGTTGCAGGAAAACAAGCCCTCCGTGTACGGCGCGCAGCACAAGGATGAAGCGATCCGGAGCAGATCATCTTCCGGCGGTGTGTTTACAGCGCTTGCAAGGGGCATGCTGCAAAGCGGCGGTGTAGTTTTTGGCGCCGCGTTTGACGAGGCGCTGCGTGTGGAGCATATCGGCGCCTTTGACGAAGCAGAGCTTGCGGCGATGCGCGGCTCAAAATATGTGCAGAGCGATGCTGCCGATGCAGTGGCCAATGCGGCGTCTCTGCTCGAGCGCGGCATTCCGGTGCTTTTCTCCGGTACGCCCTGCCAGGTTTCCGGTTTGAAGGCACGCGTGGGCAAGAAGCATGAGGATAAGCTGCTTACCGTGGATTTTGTCTGCCATGGCGTGCCGTCTCCGGGGGTGTTCGCATCCTATCTGCAGGAGCTTGAGCGTAAGCATGGTCAGCGCGTGGTAAGCTACACCTTCCGCGATAAGCGAAAGGGATGGAAGGATTTTTCCGCTGTCGCCACGTTTGCTGACGATACGGAACATGTCGGCCAGCAGACCACAGAGCCATTCCTGTACGGCTTTTTGCAGAATCTGTACTTACGTCCGTCCTGCATGCAGTGCACGTCGCTTCGCGGCAGCCATCATATGTCGGATATTACCATTGCCGATCTCTGGGGCGCGCAGACGCTCTGCCCCCAGCGCGATGATGACACCGGCCTTTCGCTCGTGTTTGTCAATACGAAGAAAGGCCGTCAGGCGCTGGAAAATGCGGGCGCACAGCTGACCATATTCCCGTTTTCTGATACGGATAAGCTGCTTCGGGTTAATCCGAGCATCGAAGTTCCGGCGAAGGCGCATGAAAAGCGCAGGGCGTTTTTCAGTTGGTATCAGAAGCATGGCTTCGACAGCGAGTATGTCATGAAGCTGCTTGCCGGTCCTGGTGCGCTGGAGCGCATCGTCCGGCGCATTGCGCATCTGCCCAAAGGCCTTGCAAGGCGTATTGGCGTACTCCTGGGAAAATAAAGTATTGTGGCATAATCTGCCGCTAAGCGGCCACATTGAGGAAAAGCATATGAGAAGACTGATCAGGCAGAGACCGGATGTCAACGGCATTACGGAGGGAGTCATCTGGAAGCAGCTGCTTCTGTTCTTTTTTCCGATTGTTTTCGGCACGTTTTTTCAGCAATTGTATAATACAGCGGATGCCATCATCGTCGGCAAGGTTGTCGGCAAGGAAGCGCTTGCGGCTGTTGGCGGCTCCACAGGCACGCTGATCAATCTTCTGGTTGGCTTTTTTGTGGGCGTGGCTTCCGGCGCGTCAGTCATCATTGCGCAGCTCTTCGGCGCGCGCAAAGGGGAGGACGTCTCCCGTGCGGTACATACGACGATTGCCCTGGCTTTAGCCTCCGGCGCGCTGCTTACAGTGGTTGGCCTGCTTTTCTCTGAAAACATCCTCCAACTGATGGGCACGCCGCAGGAAGTCATGTCCTATGCAGTGCCGTACCTGAGCATCTATTTCCTGGGCATGATTCCGCAACTGATTTACAACATTGGTTCTGGTATCCTGCGCGCGGTGGGTGATTCCCGCCGCCCGATGCTCTTTCTCATCTGCGCAGCAATGACCAATATCATTCTGGATATCATCTTCGTGCTCGGCCTGGATATGGGTGTTCGCGGCGCTGCGTATGCCACGATTACCTCTCAGCTTGTCAGCGCGCTGATGATCCTGGGCAGCCTGCATAATGCCATGCCGGTTTATCGCCTGCATATCCATAAGATTCGCTTCCATGGCGATATGCTCAAGCGCATCGTCTTTATCGGTTTGCCTGCGGGTCTGCAGTCCGTCATGTATTCGCTCTCCAATATCATCATCCAGGCCAGTGTCAATGGCTTTGGTACGGATGTCATGGCTGCCTGGACGGCGTATGGCAAGGTGGACGGCCTTTTCTGGATGGTGATCAGCGCCTTTGGCGTGTCCATCACCACGTTTGCCGGACAGAATTTCGGCGCGCATCAGTATGACAGGATGAAGCGAAGCATTCGCGTCTGTCTGGGCATTGCTGCCGGTGCTACGGTGTTCATGAGCGCGCTTATCCTGGTTATCGGCCGTCCGATGCTGAGTATGTTCACGGATGATCCGTATGTGTTGGAGATTGGCATCTCGATCATCCGCCTGATCGTGCCGACCTGGATTGCGTATCTGTGTATCGAAATCCTGGCGGGCGCCATGCGTGGCGCGGGCGATTCGCTGATGCCTACGCTGATGACGCTTGTGGGCGTATGCATCATGCGCGTGTTCTGGGTCTCTGTCGTCGTGCCGATGAAGCATGAGCTTTCCGTGCTGCTGATGAGCTACCCGATTACTTGGGTTATTACATCTGTCATGTTCGTTCTCTACTACAGGCGGGGCAAGTGGCTGAATCGCTGCATCGCTAAACAGAATCGGGCGGTCTGACGCTTTTTTGCATGAAAGTATCGAAGCAGGAACGCAGCCTTCTGGTGTTTCCCATCAGACGCAGGCTGATGACGGCAACAGCCGCGTATCTGTGCGGTATCCTCCTCGCAACGATCGCTATATTTCCTACAAAAATTATAGGAATTCTGTGCGCTTCTTTGCTTGTGCTTTCTGCATTGCGGATGGCACGGCGCAGAAGCGCGCTTTTTTGCTTGGCGATGCTCATGCTGCTTCTGGGTAATCTCCGTGCGGGTGCTGTTCTGAGTGTCAAGGATATGCCCACCATGCCAGGCGCATGGATCGAGGGGCGGATTGAAGAGGTTCTCAAGCCGTATCGTGTGCGCCTTACCGATGTATCGGTGGATGGAAAAAATATGGACTATGCGCATGATGTCGTGGTGACTCTCATGACAGATGAAGAAGGGGAACTGCCTGCACATCCGTTTGTTGGTCAGTTTGTAGCCGGCAGAGGCAGGCTCTTTTCTCCGGAGGAAAAGCGCAACCCAGGCGGTGTGGATCGGCGTATTCAGGCTCTTTGCGACGGATACGAGCTTTCCGGTTATCTGCTTAACGGATGGAAGGCGGAAGGAACTGCCGTCTTCTCTTTTGCCGAGAGCTTCAGGCTCTTACGTAACCGGATTCTTGCTCGTGTGGAGCGGCTCTTTGGCGAAGATGCGGCTCTGTTTCAGGGGATTATGCTTGGTGATCGCTCTGCACTGGATGCCGACGTGACCGCTGCTATGCGCCTTACAGGCATTGCGCATATTCTGACCGTATCAGGTCTGCACATGGGCATGATTGCTCAGGTGTTAAGCCTGCTCCTGGATCGTCTTCCGGTACGAAGAAGAACCCGTTTTGCGCTTCTGGGCGTGATCCTTTCCTGCTTTTCCTGTCTGACAGGCGCAGCGGCCGGCACGGTGCGCGCGCTGATCATGGCGCTCCTGCGTGAATACGCTGTGCTGCGCGGCAGGAAATATGAGCCTCTGACGGCGCTTTCCTTTGCGGCGCTGTGTATGACGATGGTCAATCCACTTTGGCTGCTCAGCGCTTCGTTCCAGTTTTCCTTCTTTGTGGTGTTGAGTATTCAGTTGTTCTCTGTCAGCTTTGCCCGACTGGCCAGCAGGAGGGCGTCCGGCTTTGGCGTCCCGGGCTTTCTGGCGAATCTGGCGGTGTTGAGCGTCAGTGCACAGATCGGCTCGATACCGATGCAGCTGCTGCTTTATGGCTTTGTTCCCGTTCTGTCGCTGCCGATGAACATGCTTTGCGGTATGGTTATGCCGCTGCTATTGCTGGGCGGATGGGGCGTTACGCTGCTGAGTTGTCTCGTTTTTCCTGTATCTGTATACGCGGCACAGATGCTGGGGTGTCTGGCTCGCGTGTTTGAGTCAATCAACGTGACCGTTGCAGCAAGCCGGTATGCCATCCTGCGCTTGCCCGCGCCGTATGGAATCTCTATTCTGTTAACGATGGGATTGATGCTGCTTCTGTCCCGCAGGATTCTGCTGGGCAGCGTACGAAGGCGCATGGCTCTGGCGCTGAGCATTGTGCTTGCGCTCAGTTATCTGCCGCGCTTTAATCCTTGCGCGCGTTATGTGCAGCTGGATGTAGGGCAGGGCGATGCGGCTGTCGTGCGCAGCGGGCGAAGGGCTGTGCTCATTGATGCCGGTCCGGCAGACAGCTATGATGCGCTTCGCTATCTCAGGCATGAAGGTTTGTATGTCGATGCGGTTGTGCTTTCCCATCCGGATGCAGACCACGCGGGTGGCCTCGGCGTGCTGCTTACCTCCGAGGTGAACGTTCCTGCCATCGTCGCGGCCCGCGGTGCGCTGCGGGAAAAGGTATCGCCGGATGTACAGGCGGTCCTGGATCAGATCAGCCGACGGCAGATTCCCGTACACGAGGTGGAACAGGGCATGCGTCTTGATACAAACGGCATGTCCTTTGATGTGCTCTCTCCGTATGGCACACTGCAGGGCAGCAACGAGCGTTCGCTGCTGCTGTATGCCGATCTGGCAGGCGTATCCTTTCTGTTGACCGGTGATTTGCCAAAGGACTGCGAACCGGCATTCGTTCCGGATGTGGATGTGCTCAAGGCTGCGCATCATGGCAGTGCGGATGCTACCAGCGAACGTCTTGTGCAGCTTGCGTCGCCGTCGCTGGCGCTCATCAGCGTGGGCGAGGGCAACAGATACGGTCATCCCTCTGATCGCGTATTGCGTACGCTTGCGCACTGCGGTGTCCAGGCGCTGCGAACGGATGAACGCGGGTGTATTACGCTTTGGCTGAAGGATGGTTCGTACCGCGCATCCTGCTTTTTCCCGCCAGATTGACGCTCTGTGCATAGAGGATGCATATGGGGCATATATTGTCCCGGACAGCATCTTGCGGGAGTGAATGGCAGACATGCAGAAAAAGAGAAGAAGCGCGCAGGCAAAACCGGAAATGGGAATACGCATGATCCGGATCAGTACAGCAAGCATTGTCGGCGGCATGATTCCGCAACGGTATCAGCAGGATCCGCAGCTCAATCATCTTGCGGCGTCTATTGCGCGCTTTGGTCTTTTGCAGCCGATTATCGTGCGGCGTGGGGAAGAGGGACAGTTTGAGCTGGTCTGCGGCGTGCGCAGGCTGGCGGCGTGCAGGCTGTTGGGTAGACGGGAGATCGACGCAGTCTTGCTGACGGGCAGTCGGGAAAAGGCTGTTGTTTGCTTCCTGGAAGAGCATGCCACAAGGTGTATGTGTGATGGGATCAGCGAGGCGGAGGCGATTGCGCTGGCCGGCGATCCGGTGATCAAGGCATCCGGCGCTTTTTGTCAGAGTCAGATTGATAAGCGGCAGGAGCTGCTTACCCTGCCCGAAAGCGTGCGCCGTTTGGCGAAAGAAAAACACCTGTCAGCGGATCAGCTTTGTCCTCTGCTTGGCGTTTCCTCACCAGAGCGACAGTTGGAGGCTGCGACGATAATCGCCGAGCGTGCGCTTTCGCCGCGTCAGGTGGAGCGCCTGGTCTATGGACCGCCGAAAAACAGTCTGCCGTGCATGAGCGGGAAACGACGGGCGGTCCGTGCAGCCATGGAGGAGATTTCGGAGATTGCGATGCGGCTGCGCCGCCAGGGGATCCGCGCTAAAGTCAGCTTGCATACGCAGGAGGATGGATTGCGCATGCAGATTCTATTTGAGCATGGAGAAAATCGAAAACCAGCAGGATTTTCGAATCATTGCGCGAATAAATGAACGCAGCGGCTTATTAGTTTAATTACTGAATTATATAGGGCCGCTGCAGATATACCCAAGGGGAGGAACAAACATGTATACCATTCTGACGGATTCCTGCTGTGATCTGAATCCGAAGATTGCCCATGCCTATGAGCATTTTGAGATTATTCCGCTGAGCTATACCATGTCCGGGGAAACGCATGCCAATGCGCTGTATGACGAGGAAACTGCTAAGCCCTATTACGATCGTCTTCGTGCAGGCGAGACGAGCACCACGTCCCAGATTCCGCCTGCCGTTTGGCAGGAGGCGTTCATGGCGCATGTGAAGAACGGCGAGGGCGTGCTCTGTCTGGTGTTTTCGTCTGCGCTGTCCGGCACATATGGTTCTGCGTGCATTGCGCGCGACATGGTGCTGGAGGAGATGCCGGAGGCGAAGATCGAGGTGATCGATACACTTTCCGCCAGCGCGGGTCAGGGCCTGATGGTCTGCGACGCGCTGGATAACCGCAGCGCAGGTATGGATTTGCACGAGAATGCGCAGTGGATCCGGGAGAACATTCAGCATTATGTACACTGGTTTACTGTGGATGACCTGCATTTCCTCAAGCGCGGCGGCCGCTGCTCGCCGTCTGCCGCATTCTTTGGCTCCATGCTCAGCATCAAACCTGTGTTGCATGTCGATGAAAACGGCAAGCTGATCGCGCGCGCGAAGGTTCGCGGACGCCGCCAGGCGCTCAAGGCGCTGGCGCAGAAGGTTGGTGAGCTGGACGGCGTCAAGGATCGCAGCATCTTCATCAGCCATGGCGACTGTATGGAAGACGCGCAGTTTGTGAAGGATACGATTGTAGAGCTCTATGGCGTTGATCCGGAGAACATTACGCTCAGTGTGGTCGGTCCGGTTATCGGCAGCCATTCGGGCCCGGGTACTGTGGCGCTCTTCTTCCGCGGAAGGGATCGTGGCTGAGCATGCATGAGCGGTATATGCATGCGGCGCTGGAGCAGGCCAAAGCTGCGCTGGATGCGGGCGAAGTGCCGGTAGGCGCGGTGGTGGTGTGCGGCGGCGAGGTGATTGCTGCCGCGCATAACGAACGCGAGGCGCTCGTCGATCCCACAGCCCATGCCGAGGTGACGGCGCTGCGCTTGGCAGCCGGGCGGCTTGGCCGTCGCAGGCTGTCAGACTGTACGCTCTATGTCACCTTGGAGCCATGCCCGATGTGCGCCGGTGCGATTGTGATGGCGGATGTAGGCAGCGTGTATTACGGCGCGGCGGATAAAACGGCTGGCTGCGCGGGCAGCATATATGCTTTGCCCGAAGACCCCGCCTTTGGGCGGAAGATTCCCTGTACGGGCGGATTGATGCAGACAGAATGCAAGCAGATTCTGGATGACTTTTTTGAGGAGAGGCGCGCGTGATGCGTCTCTCTTTATTTTCCGCTTCCTTTGATCTTGACAAGGCGCATATGCGCATGTATAGTGAGGAATAGAATTTTCATAGCACCCGTCATGTACGGATGCGGGGAAAGAGGCATACATATGAGCGAGAAGAGACCGTTTATTACGCTTGATCAGGCGAAGGAAATCACGAAGGTTTATCCTACGCCGTTTCATATCTATGACGAAGCGGGTATTCGCCGCACGGCGCGTGCGCTGAATCGCGCTTTTGCCTGGAATAAGGGCTTTAAGGAATACTTTGCCGTCAAGGCGACGCCCAATCCGTTTATTCTCAAGATTCTGCGCGAGGAAGGCTGCGGCGTGGATTGCTCGTCAGAGACCGAACTGATGCTCAGCCGTGCCTGCGGTTTTGAAGGTCATGAAATCATGTTCTCTTCCAATGAGACGGAGGGCTGCGAATTTGCCATGGCAAACAGCATGGGTGGCATCATCAATCTGGATGACTATACGCTCATCGAGACGATGGAGGAGGCCTGCGGCATTCCGGAAACCGTGTCCTGCCGTTTCAATCCCGGCGGAGAGTTTGCCATCGGCAATGAAATTATGGATCAACCCAAGGACGCCAAGTACGGCATGACCCGTGAGCAGCTGGCGCAGGCCTATCGTGTTCTGATGCAAAAGGGCGCCCGTCACTTCGGACTGCATGCCTTCCTGGCTTCCAATACGCTTACCAATGCGTATTATCCGACGCTGGCGCGTATCTTGTTTGAGAGTGCGGTCGAGCTCCAGCGCGAAACCGGCGCGCATATCGCGTTCATCAATCTCTCCGGCGGCGTGGGTATCGCATATCGCCCGGAGGACGAAGAGAACGACATCATGGTTATCGGCGAAGGCGTGCGCAAGGCCTATGAAGAGGTGCTTGTGCCTGCGGGTATGGGCGATGTGCGCATCTGCACGGAGCTGGGCCGCTTCATGCTCGCGCCCAACGGTGCACTGGTGACGACTGCACGCCATGAGAAGCATACCTATAAGGAATATATCGGCGTTGATGCCTGCGCATGCAACCTGATGCGTCCGGCCATGTACGGCGCATATCATCATATTACTGTGCTGGGCAAGGAGAATGTGCCAAGCGATCACATCTATGATGTGGTCGGCAGCCTGTGTGAAAACAACGATAAGTTTGCTATCGATCGAAGGCTGCCGAAGATCGACCGCGGAGACATTCTCTATATCCACGATGCCGGTGCACATGGATTCTCCATGGGCTATAACTATAACGGCAAACTGCGCAGCGCCGAAATCCTGCTTCAGGCGGATGGAAGCGTCAGGATGATCCGCCGTGCTGAAACCCCGGCTGATTATTTTGCAACCTTCGATTTTACCGATCTCAAGTTCTGAGTTTCTGTAGACTGCTGCGAAGCAGAGAGGAGTGCAGGGATATTGACCCTGCCGGATACGGGCAGAGCCTGTCGTATGCCACAAAAAAGCTGGCCCGCATTACGCGAGCCAGCCAAGCCGATGCATGCGCTGCACAATGGGTTCGTGCAGGCATGCATCTTTTAAATATACATATTTAGCAGAAGAAGGAACATGCCGTCCGTCCGGCCAGGGAACAAGACCTGCGCCGATTTCACTTAAACCATAGTCGCTCAGGGAAGCGCAGTCCGGCGGCGTGATGTGCGATACGCGTGCATGGCAGCGGTTGCCCAAGAATATCTCAAAGCAATCCTGCTGCGGATCCAGCACCAGATGATTGCCTGTGAATCCGCTGATGCCCAGCGCGTGCGTACCCATATGCGCGGGGACTTCGCTCAAGCGCTGGTTGGGATGCTTGGTAAAGCATAGGAAGCCCAGCGGCTGGCGGTATGTGCCGTCGTCGTTGTATTGCCCTGTTCGATTGGTCGCGATTTCCATCAGTGTGCTACGGGAAATCAATGTACCGCGCAGCAGCGCCTGTGCGAAGCGTACCATATCTGCGCGTGTGGAAAACAGACCGGCATGTCCGCACAGATCGCGCCCTTGGTCTGAAAGCAGCAGTGCTTTGGGATCATGCGCGCTGCCGGTCGGCGTATCTGTGCGCAGGATATAGCGGTCGCGCACGATGCGGTGCTCGTAATTGTAGCATACGCAGCGCTCCAATGCACTGGACGGCAGCGCTGCATATGTATTGTACATCCCTGCAGGATTCAGAATGAAGGCTTTCAGCGCGTCGAAATACGCCATGCCGGCCTTCGCTTCGATCACATATTTGATCACCATGGCGTTGATGTCCGAATAGATTCGCACGGCGGGAGAGGGCGCGGTCTTCACGCCAAAAAGCCGGCGCAGCCCTTCCTCGCGATCCGGCGCATCGTCGATACGCCCGGGGGTCTGCAGGCATACACGGTAACACAGTGTGTCAAATACTGTCACATCCCGCAGGTTTTCAAACCGAGGATCAATTTCACCGATACGCTCGTCCAGCGAAAGCATACCGCGTTCCACAAGGAGCATGGTCATCACCGAGGTGAACAGCTTGGTCAGCGAAGCCAGATCAAAGATGCTGTCCTCGGCCAGAAAGCGAACAAAGGGCATGAACATGCCGTCTTCGAGCACGACCTCTTGTGCGCGGCCATGGGTTAGGGATTCGCTGTGCGTGCTGGTGCCGTAGGCGACGGTCAGGCCGGTGAGCATGCGCGTTTCGTCGCACAGAAAGCGCATGTTGCTTAGAAGCTTCTGCATGGGAATGCCTCCATGAAATTGGTATATTCATTATGCATGCGCAGAGATTACGCGTCAAGGGAAAGAGAGAAAAACGGATGGGCAGGATTACAATGGATTCACCGATCGGCAGGCTGTGTCTCATGTCGGATGAAAGGGGAATCTGCGAAATTGCGCTGATGGAGCAGACGACAGTCTGCCCGCCGGACGAACCGGATGCCGTGCTTCATGAGGCGTGCAGACAGCTTGAGGCGTACTTTGCCGGAACGCGTACGTCGTTTGATCTGCCGCTGAGCCTGCACGGTTCTGCGTTTGATTGTGCTGTCTGGCAGCAGCTGTGTATGATTGGATTTGCGCAAGTGCGTACGTACGGGCAGGTGGCTGCGATGATGGGTAGGCCGAAGGCTGCTCGTGCTGTTGGTGCAGCTTGTTCGCGAAATCCTGTGCTCATTGCTGTACCGTGTCATCGCGTGGTTGCGGGTACGGGCAAGTTGACCGGCTTTGCTGCAGGCATGGCAGCCAAGCGTACGCTGCTTGTCCATGAGGGATGGACAATTCATCAAGATGCGCTGGCTCTGAATAAGTAAAAAGGACTTCACGCAGAAGTCCTTTTTGTCTGTCTGGATTTATTCGGCGAGATACGTGTAGCGTACGGTCAAGCGCGGCATGGTATCGTACAGGCCGTAGGCGTCGCCGTAGATCTTGTACTTGGTGCCGACTTCCCAGGTAGTCTTGGAGCTGTTTTCAATCATGACCTCCTTGGGGAAGGTGTCCGAGCCGATGTTCATGATGGCCATCTGCGGCGCTGTGCTGATGACGCGGGTAACTGTACCGGTACCGGTGTAGATCGTTCCTTTGCGGATGTTGATGTAGTTGATCAGATCGGTATACTGAGAATCCAGATCCCATGCGCGGCGGGTGTAGATGTCCGCGTTGGGCATATAGTATACGGTATGCGTGATCACGGAATCTCTTTTTCCTTCATAGGAGGCGCGGATCACTACGTCGTTGTTGCCCAGCGCAGAGAACAGCGGCGTGAAACTGAAATCGCCGGTCGCCATGTCCACTTCCAGGTTCTCGTGCGGGAATTCGACGGTGATGTTCGCACCGGGCAGGGTGGTGCCGCCAATGGAGGGGCGCTGCATCTTGGCGCGCGTCTCATCATCTGCCGCAGCATACTGGGCATTGGTGATCGGTTCATAGTTCCATTCGACCAGCACCGTCGCGTCCAGCTCCAGCGGAATTTCCTGCTGCGCTCGGTGGAGCGTCACTTCCATCTTGTTTTCGCGGCAGTATTTGCTCTTGACAGAGATGGAGATGGTGTTGTCACCTACGGGAAGAACCTGGACGTTCTTGGATACGTTGCCGGTTTCGCGGATCAGCGTAGATACGTTCGTACCGTCGATGATGACGGTGGAGCCGGGCTGTACGTTGATGCGCACCTCAAAGATCGAAACGCCGACCTCAGCGCGGATGGTAGAGGGATTGAGCAGGTAAATCGGGGAAAGCGGTACATCAATGGTGAATTCGATGGGATCAAGCTGATACTGATCGCCTTCCTGTGAGTAACGGATGAACGGCGTAATGGATACGTCCATCGTGTCAGTTTCAACAGCTGTAGCATAGGTAGAGGATTCTGTATCGTACCACATATAGTCCGGCACGGTTACTTCTACCTTGCCGTCTGCAATGACGTAGGAAGACTGCATTTCACGCAGGTATACGGTAGCGTTTTCCTTTCCGTAGATGGTCAGCGTGTGCGCGGGCATGCCTTCAACGGTAGTCTTCGTCACAATAACGTTGGTCTCGTGTTCCTGTCGCGCCTGCAGGTTGTTTTTGTTCACATACCAGCGCGCTGCGAAGATGGCGCTGACGCTTGCTGCGATGCAGCACAGCAAAACGACGGCAATTCTCAGCACGATTATCCCGATTCGATTCTTCTTTCGCTTGCCGGAATTGAAGCTTACATAATCATCATCGCGGGCAGCGCGCGTCTGGATGCGGCGGGGCATGTATTCTTTGTCTGTCAGCGCCCCCTGATCGCCGGAATCGGGCGTGTAGCCGTCGTAGTAAATCGGCGCGCTGTCATCGTCGTCCACGTAGGTCAGCGGGCGCTCCTGCGGATCGCCGAAATAGCCGTAGTTGTTAAAGCCGCTGTCATCCTCGTCGTATACACTGTCCTGCTCCTCGTCATAGAGCTCGGCGGTATACTGCGCCTGACGGGATTGCTGGCGGCGGCGGATAACGACGCTGTCGCCGTCGTACGCGGGGGAATCACCGGCCTCCGGCACAGGACGCACAACCTGGGCCTCCTGCAGCGAGCGGCGCACGCGCTGCGCCTGATCCTTCATCTGTGCGATGCGGCGGCTGCCCTCTTCGCGGCGCGCCTTGAGCGCTTCCAGCTCGTCCGTCAGCTCTGCGCGGTCCAGATCCTCCGGATCAAAAGCGTCGTCCTGCGCTTTTTCGGGCATCTTCGGGCTTTCGTCCTCGGGATCAAACTGCATCACGGTAAGGGAGGGCTTCTTTTTGTGCATAGCCTCTTCCCAGGAGAGCTGCTTTTGTGTATTGGAAGGGAGCGGCGAGCCGCAGCGGCTGCACTTGGGCAGGTACGCTGTGTTCCATGCGCCGCACTTGGGACATTTCATGTTGGCAAACAACCTCCGAAGCATAGTGTAACAATATATCATTCGCGCTCCATGCGAAAAAGTCCTTTTTTGACCGCGTCAAAAGAAAGCAGTTCTGCCTTACAGGGTCTTGTTCTTTTGCACGGTTTGATGGTATAATAGATAAACATGATCAATAAGGAGTATTGACGCTATGGATAATTTTAAGGAAGAAGTCGTCATTAATCGCCACCCCCTTGTGAGCAACATTCTGTATGCGTTCAGTTGGGTGCTTGTCGTCGTTTTCGGCCTGTATGGCTTTATGTCGCTTCAAGTGCTGATGTTCTCTTTCAATGTAGTTACGATTGTGCTGACGGTGCTGTGCATCGCGGCAGCGATTTTCCTCTTTTTCGCCAAGGATAACTTCAAGGTGGAGTTTGAGTATACATTCACCAATGGTACGCTTGACTTTGCAAAGGTTCTGCGTAGCGCCAAGCGTAAGGAACTGGGCAGCATGAATGTTGCGAACGTTTCCGCCTGCGGCCATGTGGCGCATGATAGCTTCCATAAGTTCCTGGCGATGAAGGACGTGAATAAGCGCAACTGGTTCCTCAATCGCGACGGCAATCTGTTTTACTTCTACTATGTAAAGGAAAACAAGAAGAACATGATCGTCATCGAGCCGAGTGAGGAAATGGTGGAGATGATCCGCCGTTATCTGCCGGTTGGCGTGTATCAGGGCTGACGAAGTATTCTCTCCAGCATGGCCTGGCCGTACTGGAGATTCTTTTTGTGAGGGGAAAACAGCTTGATTTATCTGGATAACAGCGCGACGACGCGACCGTTTGACAGCGTCATCGATGTGATGACCAACTGCATGCGGGAAAACTGGTTCAATCCTTCCGCCGCATACAAGCCGGCGGTGGATGTGGATCGTGATATGCGCGCATGCCGCAAGGTGATCGCCGCTCAGCTTGGCGCCAGGGAGGATGAAGTCATCTTTACCGGCGGCGGTACGGAGAGCGATAATCTTGCGATTCTGGGTTATGCCGAAACATTGCATGGCAAAGCGAATTTTGTCTGCAGCGCGATTGAGCATCCGGCGGTATCCGATACGATCCGCCGCGTGGAGAAGCTCGGTCATGAGGTGCGCGTGCTGCCCATTGACAGCCGAGGCGTGATCGATCTGGATGCGGCGCGGAATATCATTGATGAAAATACCGCATTGGTATCCTGCATGCAGGTGAGCAATGAGACCGGCGCAATTCAGCCCATTGAGCGGCTTTCACGTCTGGCGCACGAAAAGAATCCGAAAGTTGTCGTTCATGTCGATGGCGTGCAGGGCTTTATGCGCGTGCCGATGCATATGGGAAAAATGGGCGTGGACATGTATGCGCTCAGCGGTCATAAGATTCATGGCCCAAAGGGCGTGGGTGCGCTGGTGGTAAGGAAAGGCGTACGGCTTGCGGCGCAGGCAACGGGCGGCGGACAGGAGCGGAATCTGCGTTCGGGTACGTATAATGCCCCTGCAATTCTCGGCCTTGGCAAGGCTGTTGAGGAAATGGCGGCCCGGAAGGAAGCGCTTGCCAAGATGCGTTCTGTTAAGGCTCATCTGTGGAATGCGCTCTCTGCGATTGACGGCATTCGTGTGAATGGTCCCTTGCCCGATGAGGCAGACAGCGCGCCGCATATCCTCAGCGTGTCGTTCGATGGCGTGCGCGGCGAGGTGATGCGTAACGCGCTCGAGGGAGTGGGTATCCTGGTGTCTACCGGCTCTGCGTGCGCTTCGCATAAGCAGAAGGTGAGCGCTACGCTGCGCGCCATGGGCCTGACGGGTGAACAGGCGGATGGAACGGTCCGTATCAGCATGGGCCTGTTTAATACGATGGAAGAGATGAACGAAACGGCGGCGCAGATGGCACAAATGGCCGCGCTGCTTGCCAAATACAGGAGGAGATAATTGTGAGGGAGATTCTGCTGGTTCGCTACGGCGAGGTGTTTCTCAAGGGACAGAATCGTCCGTTTTTCCTGCGCAAGCTGGTGGATCATGTCAAGCTGGTAGTGCAGGAAGTGCACGGTCATGTGTGGCTGAGTGACGGCCGCATTTACGTGTCTGACTATACCGATCAGGATGAAGCGATCCGCCGCGTGAGCCGCGTGTTCGGTGTGCATTCCGTCAGCCCGGCTGTGGAAATGGAAAAGGACAATTTCGAGGCGATCTGCGCGCAGGCCGCCAGGATGATGGAGGTCAAGACCGGCACGTTCAAGGTGCTGGCCAAGCGTTCCGATAAGCGTTATCCGCTGGATTCTCCGGCGATTATGCGCGAGGCCGGCGGCTATATTCTGGAGCACGTGCCGCATCTGTCTGTTGATGTCAATAACCCGGATCACGAGATCACCATTGAAATCCGCGGCATGGCTTACCTGTCGGTGGATCGCACGATGGCCGTCAGCGGCATGCCCATGGGCACCAACGGCAAGGCTTGCCTGCTGCTTTCCGGCGGCATTGACAGCCCGGTGGCCGGATTTATGATTGCCAAGCGCGGCGTCGAGCTGTGCTGCGTGCATTATCATTCCTTCCCGTATACCAGCGAGCGTGCCAGGGAAAAGGTGCTGGAGCTGGCCCGGATTCTCAGCGAGTATTGCGGCAAGATGCGCGTGTATGTCGTGCCGTTTACCGAAATCCAGATGCAGATTCACGAGAAGTGTCCTGAGAACTTTACCACGCTGATCATGCGCCGTTATATGATGCGTATTGCAGAAATCCTTGCCCGAAAGGATGGCGCACAGGCGCTTATTACCGGCGAATCCATCGGCCAGGTTGCCAGCCAGACGATGGAGGCGCTGGGCTGTACGGACGAAGTGGTGAGTATGCCGGTTTTCCGTCCGTGTGTAGGCATGGATAAGAGCGAGATTATCGAGCGCGCCGAGAGGATCGGCACGATGGAAACCTCGTCCCTGCCGTATGAAGATTGCTGTACCGTCTTTACGCCCAAGCATCCGGCAACCCATCCGCGCAAAGAGCTGGTTCGCAAAGCGGAGGAGAAGCTCGATTCTGAGGCGCTTATTGCTGCCGCAGTCGAGGGTACGGAAATCGTGGAAGTTGGCTGATCAGGGCTAAAACAGGACGATCAAACATATCATGAACGCAGAGCGATAAAGCTCTGCGTTTTTTCTGTTGATGGGAAGTGATGCACGATGTCTTACCGGGCTTTGCTTTGCAGAAGACTGCCGCAGGCGCTTGCAGAAAAGCTGCTAGAGCTGGACGAGGAAGATGCGCGCCAGCTGGAGGAAATCCGAATATATGCCGGACTGGCGGTAGAATTGATCATCTGCGGAAAGAAAAAGCAAATTGCCTGCGTATTGAATATGGAAGATGTGCTTGCGGCGCTCAGCGCATATGCGCTTTATAGCTGTGAAACACAGATGGCAGAGGGTTATATCCCTTTGCCGGAGGGACATCGGGCAGGCGTGTGCGGCAGGATGGCCCGTGGGGATGATGGGCGGATGCATATGGGCGCCGTCTCTTCGGTATGCATCCGCATTTCGCGCCATGTTCCCGATGCGTCGCGCAGCTTTCGCTCTTTTTTGATCGATCAGACAGGAAAGCCCTCACGTGTGCTGCTGCTGGGTGCACCAGGCTGCGGGAAGACGACTGCCCTGCGAGACGCGATCATCTGGCTTGTGCAGGAAAGGGGACTGCATGTTGCCGTTGCCGATGAGCGGGAGGAACTGCTTGCTGGTGGTGCACGCTGTGCAGCGGATGTGCTTGCCGGAGTGGAAAAAGCGTGGGCATTTCCCATGCTTTTGCGCTCAATGGCGCCGCAGGTGCTCGCTGCTGACGAGATTGGCAGGCCAGAGGATGTGGATGCGGTGCTCGATGCCGCGCGCTGCGGCGTGGGAATGGTGCTTACGGCACATGCAGGCAGCATGTCTGAGGCGGTGGGGCGACCTCCGATTCGCAGGTTGCTGGAAGCGGGTACATTCGATTGGATTGTTTTGCTTGGCAGACACGGCTGCGTGCAGTGTGTGTGTGATGCGGCGGGAAGAAAATGGGAGGGAGAGCAGCATGTGGGATGTGGCGATGATGGCAATGATTGCGGTCAGCGCGATCGGATTTCTGCTTTCAGACGGGGAGAAGCAGCGCGTGCGTTGGATTCGCGCTATGCGCAGATGCCTGCTGCGCATGAACGGCATCATCCGCTATGAGCAGCCTGGTCTGCCTGATTTGCTTGAGCGGATTGATCTGAGGGCGACGTCGCAAGAGAGGGAACTGACTCGCCTGCTGCATCGCTGTGCAAAGCGGCTGCGCGTGAGTGCCAATCCACAGCTGATGCTGCTGTTTGCCGGCGAGTGTGCGTACTTTCCCGGTTATGGCGTGCTCAGTGAGGAGGACAGGTCTGCGTTTGAGGGCGTGATTTCAGAACTGGGACGTTCTGGCCTGCCGGAGCAGATTCGTCTGATCGACAGCGCAGACGAGCGCCTGCGCATGCGGGAGGAAGAACTTGCCAGGGAATGCTCCAGGCGTGTCTGTCTGATGCGCACGCTCGGCCTGGCAGCTGGTGCGTCGGTATTTCTCATTCTGATTTAGTAGGAGTCGGCTTGTATGAATATTGATCTGCTGTTTCAGATTGCAGGCGTGGGCATTCTCATCTTTGCTGTCAATCAGGTGCTGCAAAGGGCTGGGCGGGATGATATTGCCGTCCTTTCTTCAGTGGCCGGTCTGGCAGTGGTCATGTTTCTGGTGGTGGATCTGATTGCCCAGCTGCTCAACAACGTCAAGAGCATATTCGGCTTATATTGAGGTGGCTGCTGTGGAATGGCTTCGTCTGATCGGCGTTTGCCTGCTGGCGGCTGTGCTGGTCATGGTGCTCAGACAGATGCATCCGCAGTCGGCGGGGCTTTTGTCCGTGGCGTTCGGTGTCATGGTGGTGGGCGCAGTGCTGCCGCAGCTGGGCGCATACGTGCAGACCATTCGTTCATTTCTTTCTGCGCTCGGGCTTGAGGCAAGGTACTACCGGGTTATGCTCAAGGCGGTGGGCATTGTGCTCATTACGCAATTGGCTGTTCAGGTATGTCAGGATATGGATGCGCCTTCGATTGCGGCGCGAGCGGAGTTTCTGGGAAGGCTTGCGCTTCTTGGGGTTGCTGTTCCGATCTTTATGGAGCTGACGCAGATGGCAGTGGAAGTGCTGCAATGATGCGCATGTGGCTCGCGCTGTTTGCGCTGCTGCTTTTCTGGCCTGCAACTGGGCATGCGCAGGACTATGTGGATGAGAAGCTGCAGGCGGCCGTCGATGAGGTGATTGCCGGGCTGGATTTTTCCGGGATGGGCGATTTGAGCATTCCCGGCTATGCGCAGCCGCTTGATATCGAAGCCGTAGTACGCAGGTTTGCCTCAGGTGAGATGGTTTCCGCGGAAGATGCGGTTGCCGGTGTGTTGAGCGCTTTTTTTGATGCGCTTTCTGGCTTAGGCGTTCTGATGCTTTCGATCATGCTGCCGGTTCTGCTTTCCAGTCTGCTTGTCCATATGCTTTCATCCAGCAGAGCGAATCTGGCATCCCTTTCGCGCAGCGTATGCTTTGTTTTGATTCTGATTCCGGTGCTCCTATTGGTCTTTTCCGAGTTGGAGCATGCAAGGCAAACGATTACCACCATGACACAGCGTATGGACAAGCTGCTGCCCATTCTGCTCACGCTTCTTACCGCGTTGGGGGGAAATGCGTCGTCGGCATTTTTGCATCCGGTGGTTGTTGCTGCGTCGGGCAGCATGGTGTTTCTCTCGCGGGAAGTGATTTTGCGCCTGGTCATGTGTACCTGTGCGGTCACTGCGGTCAATCACCTGTCCGACAGAGCACATCTCACGCGCATGGCGCAATTGCTGCGGTCTATTGTCTGCTGGCTTCTGGGCGTCAGCTTTACGGTATTCTTGGGGGCAATGTCGCTGCAGGGGGTATGCAGTGCGTCCTTGGATGGCGTGGTGATTCGCGCGGCAAAATATGCAGTAGACAATTTCGTGCCTGTTGTCGGCGGCATGTTTTCAGATACCATGGACACGCTGGTCGGATGTACGTTGATCGTAAAGAACGCGCTTGGCGTGACGGCGGTGCTCGTCTTGCTCGGCGCCATTCTTGGACCAATGATGCGTACACTATGTGCGGTCTTTGTCCTTAAGCTCAGCGCTGCGCTGCTCGAGCCCGTCGCTGATGGAGAGATCATCCGGGCTATCGGTGATTTTTCGCGTACGATTGTGCTCTTTCTGATTACGATGCTCTGTGTGGGTACGATGTATTTTCTGCTCATCGTACAGATTCTGCTCGTTGGCAATCTGACTGTGATGCTCAGGTGAGGGGGAAATAACCAGATGATGACGCTGACTGCGCGGCTGTGTGCGCTGTGTGCTGTGTGCGCGCTTGTGCAGCTGGCGATGGGCGATCACCGCATGGCGGATGGTCTGCGCATGGTTGGCGGACTGCTGATGCTGCACCTGGTGATTGATGGATGTCAAGGCCTGGTGCAGGCGCTTGCTGGGCAGCAGGACCTCCATGGCATATTGCAGACGCTGATGAAATAAAAGATGGAAGGTGAGCGCTTGCGGGATTTCCTTTCGAGGCTGCGCGCCGTGCTGACGCCTCCGGTTCTGCTTGCTGCCGCCTGCCTGCTGCTTGCTGCATGCATGAGTATGGTGCGAGCAAAACCGGTGCTTCCGCTGGAGGGAAGGGTGAGTAGGACGCTGTCGGCCATGGAAGGTGCGGGGCGGGTGGAGGTAACGATCCGGATGCGTGAAGTTGCGGTATCCGGCGGAAGCTTCGCCGCGGAAAGGATCCAGGAGATTCCCTGCGGCGCGATTGCCGTAGCGCAGGGGGCGGACGATCCGTTGGTCGAAATGCAGCTGCGTGAAGCGCTGTGCGCGCTGCTGGGGGTTGCTCCTGCGTCCGTAAGCATAGCGGTGGGAGGGTGGAAATGACAAAACTGGAAAGAAAAATGCGCCGCTTTGGCTGTGCGGCGCTGCTGCTATTGCTGACGCTCAGTGCATATTCAGGTGCGGCGAAGCCTGAAGTTCAGGCGGTGAGCGTACCGGTGACGGTTCAGACAATATCGCAGGAGGCGCTTTCTGCGCAGTCGCTGGCCGAGTCTGCAGACGCCCTTGCGAAAAAGAGGGAAGCGCTGCTTGCGCAGCTTCAGAGTATTGCTGATCAACCGGGCGCCGACAGCGAAACGATCAATCAGGCACTCAGACAAATGGCAGCGCTTGTCCAGCGCATGGAAACAGAAGCGTCCGTTTGCACGCTGCTGTGCAGCATGGGCTTTTCGGATGTGGTTGCAATTCTTAGCGAGGAAAGGATTCTGAGCGTCATTGTACCCTGGCAGATTGCTGAAAACGAGAAAAATCGCCTGAGGATCATGGATGCAGTGGCTTCTCATGCAGGTGTTTCACCGGATGCGGTCAAAATCATTCTTGCAAAAAAATGAATGAGAAGATTGTGCAGTGGACAAAAATCTGTTATACTAATGAATAACCATAGGGAGGTGCTTGATATGAGCGAAAACATGACCATTGATATGGAAAAAGATCAGGACAAGGGTCAGATCACATACGCCAACGAAGTCATTTCTACCATCGTCAGCGTAGCGACGACAGAGGTCGAAGGCATTTCCGGTATTGTCGGCGGAACGTCGATGTCCGGTATTATCGGCAAGGGAAGAACCCCGCGTGGCGTTCGTGTGGATATGGAAAACGGCGACGTCAATGTCGACGTCAGCGTGACCGTCGATTACGGTATGCCGATTCAGAAGGTGGGCCGCAATGCGCAGGAGAATGTGCGTAAGTCCATCGAGTCCATGACCGGTCTGCATGTGGAAAAGGTTGATCTGCATGTGGTGGGCGTGAGCTTCGAGAAGGAAAATCAGGAGATGCAGCTCAGCCAAAAGGCCGCGATGGCTGCGCCTGACGAGGATGAAGAGCACGTGATTGAGACTGAACAGGCGCCTGTGGAGATCGTTGAAACCGAAGACGACGAGCAGGAAGAAAAGCAGGATCAGGAATAAAGGCGTTGCGCCTGCTGACCGCAAGATTTGAGGAGGAAATACGCAATGAAGCATCCCGTGAGAGACCGTTTCTGGATTTTGTTCTGTTCTCTGTGCGCGCTTTGCGTCGCCGCTGTCGCTGTGGCGCTTGTGTATGACAAGATTACCGTCGATCCGGCGGTTGTGCTGCTGGGCCGCATTTCCAATATGACCCTGAAGGTCAAGGGCGCTTTGCTTGGCGGTGCTGCAGTGATGGTGCTCTTTGCGCTGCGTTTGTTCTGTATCATCCTGCCCAAGAAGCGCAAGCATTCCAGCAGCTTCGCTATCCAGCATAATGAGAACGGCATGGTTCGTATCTCCGTGAAGGCGCTGGAGGCGCTTGTACAGCGCTGCTTGAATCAGCATCCTGAGATCAAGGTTGTTTCTTCTTCGCTGTTCAGCGATGAGGAGACGGTACGCGTGGATGTGCACATTGCCCTGCAGTCCGACATCAGCATGCCGCTGGCGATCTCTTCCCTGCAGAAGCAGATCAAGCGCTATCTGGAGGCCTGCTCCGGTGTGAAGGTCAAGGAAGTGCGCGTCTTTGTCGACGGTGCGACCCCGGCCAATGCCAAGACTGCTGATTCTCCGTTTGCTATTCCGGCTTCCATGCTGGGCCATGAATCTTTGTCCGAGGCCAATGAGGGCGAGCAGGTTCTCGTCGTTGAAGAAGCCAAGGATGAGCCGGCACAGGAAGAGGCTCCTGCCGAAGAAACTGCGTGCGAGCCGGCTGAACAGGAAGCGCCGGTGCAGGAAGAGACCGCGCTGGAAGCTATTGAGGAAGAGGCTGCGACTGAAGAGGCGATCGTTCAGGAAGAGGCTGCGACTGAAGAGGCGATCGTTCAGGAAGAGGCGTGAGCATGATGGATAAGAAGAACTTCTTTTCTCAGATGATGACGCCGGGAACTGTGCCGTGTGCGCTGTTCGGTATGGCGATCGGCCTTGTATTTGCGGTGCTTTGCCTTACGCTGGGCGTAGGCAAGACGCTGCTGATCGGCCTGTTCTGTCTGGTTGGCGCTTTTGTGGGCGGCGTGAAGGATAAGGCAGGTTTTGTCCGCAAGGTGATTCTGTTTTTCCATCGCGGGGAAAACTGATTGTTTTACTAACGAAATCATATCCAATTAAATTCGGATCGGAGCATAATCAACATGGCACGTCCTATTGCACGTGAGGCTGCGATGCAGCTTGTTTTTGAGCAAATCTTTGGCGGCGAGGGAGAAACGGAAACTCTCGTCGACCTGATCGACTACGTTCCCGGCGAGAATGATCGCCAGTATATCGACATGGTCGTCGCCGGCGTGAAAGAGCACGCCGCGGATCTGGATGTGGAGATTTCTGCCTGCCTGCGCGGATGGACGATTGCACGTCTGTCCCGCGTAGATCTGGCGATCCTGCGTCTAGCTGTGTATGAGATGAAGTATGCATCCCTGCCGGTGGCTGTTTCTATCAATGAAGCAGTGGAATTGACCCGCAAGTATTCCAACGAGTCGTCCTGTTCTTTTGTCAACGGCGTGCTGGGTACCATTAGCAGAAAGCTGGCGGCAAAGGCATGAGGGCGGTACTGGGTATTGACACCAGCTGCTATACGACTTCCGCTGCGCTTGTGTCCACCTCTGGCAGGCTGATTGCGTCTTCGCGCCGTCTGCTGACCGTGGAAGCCGGCGAACGCGGGCTGATGCAGTCTCAGGGCTTGTTTCAGCATGTCAAAAATCTGCCGGATATGATTACGGATGTGATGTCGAAAGCGCCGCAGGCTGAGATTGCTGCGGTTTGTGCAAGCACGCGTCCACGACCGGCACAGGATTCGTATATGCCCGTTTTCAGGGCAGGAGAAAGTCAGGCGCGCGCAGCTGCAGCATTGCTGCGCGTGCCTTTTTATCCTGTCAGCCATCAGGAAGGGCATGTGCGTGCAGCAATGGTGGATTCAAACATCGATCCCCATGCGCCGTTTCTGGCGCTGCATCTATCCGGCGGTACAACGGAAATCCTGCTCAGTGAGCAGGGAAATCTGACGCTGCTGGGCGGCAGTCTTGATCTGCATGCGGGTCAGCTGGTGGATCGCACAGGTGTGCGCATGAATCTGGCGTTTCCTGCAGGCCCGTCGCTGGAGAAATTGGCAATGGCAGGTGTGAAGGAAGAAAAAGTGCGCGGCCTGATCGGCGTGTCAATCAAGGGTGTGGATTGCTGCATGGCTGGTGCGGAGAATAAGATCATGCGCTGGATGGACGAGGGCAGCATGAGCAATGAGGAAATTGCGGCGGAAGTCTTCGATTTCCTGTGCAGAACAATTGAGCGCCAGATCGAGGCGGCCTGTGAAAAGACGCACTGCCGTCAGGCTCTGCTCGCTGGCGGCGTGGCTTCTTCCACGCTGCTGCGCGAAATGCTGGAAAAGCGCGCGAAAAAGCGCAGACTGAATTGCCGACTCTGCTTTGCCAGGCCGGAACTCTCCGGCGATAATGCAGTCGGGGTAGCGCTTCTGGGCGCTGGAATGCTCCGAAAGAGTAAGGAGGAATAAGCGATGGCAGCAACTTTGATCGACGGCCGTGCTGTTGCAAAGGCTTTTAAGGAAGAGATTGCCCTCAGAACGCAGGCGATGATCTCCTCAGGCGTCACGCCCCACCTGGCTGTTGTGCTGGTGGGCGAGAATCCGGCAAGTCAGGTCTATGTGCGCAATAAGGAAAACGGATGTATCAAGGCGGGGATTCGCTCTACGGTCATCCGTCTGGAAGAAAGCTGCACGCAGGAGGAACTGGAAAAGACGGTCGTTTCGCTCAATGAGGATGAGTCCGTCCATGGTATTCTTGTTCAGCTTCCGCTGCCCAAGCATTTGGACGAAGCGCGCGTGCTGCGCCTGATTGATCCGGATAAGGATGTCGACGGCTTCCATGCGATGAATTCCGGCAGGCTGATGAACGGTCAGCCGGGCTTTGTGCCTTGCACGCCGCTGGGTGTCATGAAGCTGCTGGAGCAGTATGGGATCGATCCCTGCGGTAAGCATGCCGTGGTAATCGGCCGCAGCAATATCGTCGGCAAGCCGATGGCCATGCTGCTTCTCGGTGCGAATGCTACGGTGACCGTGTGCCATTCCCGCACACAGAATCTTTCTGAGATGACGAAGCAGGCGGATATTCTGGTGGCGGCTGTTGGCCGTGCCAATTTCGTGACGGCGGATATGGTTAAGCCCGGTGCCGTTGTGATCGACGTAGGTATCAATCGTGTAGATGGCAGGATTGTCGGTGATGTGGACTTTGACGCAGTCAGCGAGGTGGCGGGCTATATTACGCCTGTGCCCGGCGGCGTAGGCCAGATGACCATTGCGATGCTGCTTGCCAATACGCTGGATGCAGCAGCTAAGCGTGGCCGGTAAACTGACGCTGACCGTTTCTCAGCTGAATGAATACATTCGCCGCATGCTGCAGCTCGATCCGATGCTGCACGGTGTGGAGCTGAAGGGCGAGATCAGCAACCTGAAATTCCATCAGACGGGAACGGTCTTCTTTACGCTCAAGGACGAGCAGTCGGCCATTTCCTGCGTGATGTATGCGTCAGACGCAGCCAGGCTGCAGGCAGCGCCTTTTGAGGGAATGCGTGCCGTGGTGACGGGCAGCGTCGGCTTGTATGTCAAGGGCGGTCAGATGCAGTTTTATGCGAGCACCCTGCGCGCCGAGGGTATCGGCGTGCTTTATGAACGCCTGATTATGCTCAAAACGCAGCTGGCCCAGGAAGGCTTGTTTGACAGAGAGCGAAAAAAACCGCTTCCGGCCTATCCCGATACGATTGGCGTGGTATCCTCGCCGACCGGCGCAGTCATTCATGATATCATGAATGTATCGCTGCGTCGCGATCCGTGTGCGCGTATTCTGCTTTGTCCCGTTCGTGTGCAGGGGATTGGCGCTTCGGATGAGGTTGTGCGGGCCATCGAATTGCTCGAGAGAATTGACAGCGTCAGCGTGATCGTCGTTGCGCGCGGCGGCGGCTCTATGGAAGATCTGTGGATGTTCAATGAAGAAACTGTTGTTCGCGCTGTCGCTGCATGTTCCAAGCCGGTGGTATCTGCTGTTGGGCATGAGACGGATGTGACGCTATGCGATTTGGCGGCGGATCTTCGCGCACCGACGCCATCCGCCGCGGCGGAGTGTGTTGTACCCATGCGAAGCGAAATGCTGCATGATCTGGCACAGATGGAGGCAGCGCTCAAATCGTCGGTTCTCTGGCAGATTGGTCAGAAGGAAACGGCGCTTGCATTGCAGGCTGCGCGGTTGTATGCTTGTGCGCCGCGAAAGCGCTTTGAGGCGGAGGCGCAGAAATTGTCGCTGCTGCGTGCGCAGCTGGATGCTGCGTATGAGCGTGGCATGATTCAAAGAGAGCAACGACTTATGCAGTACAGACGTGAACTGGAAATGCTCAGTCCGTATCGCGTGCTTTCGCGCGGCTATGCGATCGTGACCAAAGGAGGCGCTCCGGTTCAATCAGCAGCACAGATTGCTGCAGGTGATCTGCTTTCGCTCCGCTTTGCTGACGGCGTGATCGGCGCTGAAGTGACGGGCACGCTGGGAAGGGAGGACGGGTAATGGCTGCTAAGAAGAAAAAGCCGATTTCCTTTGAGGAAGGAATGCAGGAACTTGGCATTCTGGTGGAGAAACTCAGCGGGAACGAACTTTCACTCGAGGAATCCATCGCCCTGTACGAACAGGGTGTTGCGCTGCATGCGCAGCTGGAGCAGCTCCTTGCCATGCAGAAAAAACGGATTGAGACCATCGATCCGGACACGGCAGAAATTGAAACGTTTGAGGGGAATGAACATGGAGTATCTTGAGCAGTACAGCCGATATGTCGGCATGGTGGAGGAAACCATCGAGCGTCTGATGCCTGAGACCAGTGAGGTTTGTCCGAAGGAAGAGGGCGTGATCCCGCAGTATCTGTGTCAGTCCATGCGCTACAGCCTGCTTGCTGGCGGAAAGCGCATTCGTCCCGTGCTGCTGCTGGCTGCCTGCGAGATGCTGGGCGGCGATCTGGAGCAGGCGAAGGTTCCGGCTGTTGCGCTGGAGATGATCCATACCTATTCGCTGATCCACGACGATCTGCCGGGCATGGATGATGACGATTACCGCCGCGGCCGCCCGACCAACCACAAGGTGTACGGTGTGGGACATGCCATTCTGGCTGGTGATGGTTTGCTTAATTTCGCATACGAGAGTCTGTTGGCCAATGCGGCCGCGCATTCCGATAATCTGCAGGGCCATGTGCTGGCGGCGGAAGCAATTGCCAATCGTGCCGGTGTCAGCGGCATGATTGCGGGTCAGAGTCTGGATCTGTCCAGCGAACATATGGAGCCAGATGCGGATCGTCTGCTTTATATTCATACGCATAAAACGGCGGATCTGCTGACTGCGCCGCTCGTGGCTGCTGCGCATATCGCCGGTGCCAGCGAGGAGCAGCTCGCTGCGCTGCGCCGCTTTGGCTATTGCGTAGGTATCGCGTTTCAGATCGATGATGATCTGCTGGATGTGGAAGGCGATGCTGCTGTTCTGGGCAAGCAGACTGGTATGGATGCGCAGCGGGGCAAGATGACCTGGCCGGCACTGGTGGGCGTTCAGGCTGCAAAAGAGCGCTCTGCACATCTGTGGGATGAGGCAGAAAAGGCGCTGGAGATCTTTGGCGAGCGCGCGGCCTTCATGCATGGCTTTGCTGCGCAGATGCGTACGCGCAAGAGCTGAGATAGAAATCTATGGAAGATAAGATACAGGGGGATCGTTTGTGAGCGTAGTGCTTGAGATTCTGAGCAACCGCATCATTCAGGCGGCAGTGATTGCGTGGGCGACTGCGCAGGCACTCAAGGTCATTCTGACGCTGGCGATCAGCAAAAAGTTTGACGGTTCGCGCATGCTTGGTTCCGGCGGTATGCCCAGTTCCCATTCTGCGATGACTTGCGCCATGCTGATGATGATCGGCTTTACTGAAGGATTCGGTTCCTCGGTATTTGCTTTGGCGTTCTGCTTTTCCGGCGTCGTGATGTATGATGCGGCGGGCGTTCGCCGCTCAACAGGAAAGAATGCAGCCGTGCTCAATCGCCTGCTGGACAGGCTGACCAGCGACGGACTTAATCTTGACGAGGAGCATCTCAAGGAGCTTGTCGGTCATACGCCGGTTCAGGTTGCTGCCGGCGCGATGCTGGGTATTCTGATCGGCACATTGATGGCATAAAATGCATGTAAAACCATATGGGTTGTGCGGGGCTGCGCGTTGACTGCCGGCTGCTTGAGCGCCCGGCTACTTGCGGAGGCTTGACAGATATGGTATAATGCCTGTCAGGTGGTGCAGTATTCTAGTCAGCAGAGTTGTCTTTGAAGACGGGGCTAAAAATCCGTTAAAGGGCATATCGATGAAGTTTCTGGCACGGGCTGCTGACGCCCAGTCGGGGGTCGGTGCTGGAAGTAAGAATTATGGGCGGCCGTCAATGGCATGACGGAGTTCGACCCATTTTTCGTGGAGGCATGATGCATTTGCATCATGAAAACCTGCATGGTGGTACCCAAGCTGCCTGCAGTGTAGCCTGCCTTGAGTGGTTGTGGCGGATCATGGAACAACGTGCGGTGACCAAAGGCTCACGGAAACCGCTGCGATCGCTGTGTGAAACCAGGACTGCAAAAGAGGCTAGGAGACAGCCGACGCTGCCGAGGAAAGCTCCTAGACTGTCGATGAGGGTACGACAGAGATTACAGTGTGCGCTCAGTGGTAATTCGGTCTTGCGTCCGGAAACGGCGCAACGTCTGTTTTCAAGGGAAACCGCTCCTATGGCGACAGGGAGTAACGGGCGGGGAAAGCCTACCGAACCTATGCCGCAAGGTTTATTTGTTGTATCGCCACCTATTATGAAAAATATAGCTCACGCGAGTACGTGAGCTTTTTTGAGATTTAGAGTTTTTCGGAGTGAAGCTTTGGTGAGCAAAAAGAAGAAGGAGCGGCAAAGCAAGCAGAGATGGATTCTGATTGTCGTTTGTCTTTCCTTTGGTCTTTCTGTTGTCATGTCCTTTGTGACGAGTGCGTTTGTCGAGTCGGCTGGCTTGTTTGTGGCGCTTTTGTCCCTGATTATCCTGATTCTGCTTGGCATCATGACGGACGTCATCGGTACGGCTGTCACCTCTGCCGATGATCAGCCGTTTATCTCTATGTCTTCCAAGCGTATTCCGGGGGCGAAGCAGGCGCTGCGCCTTGTTCGCAAGGCGGAGCGCGTTTCCAGCATCCTCAACGATGTTGTCGGCGATATTGTGGGCATTATTTCCGGTTCTGCGGGGTCTGTCATTGCGGTGTATCTGGTATCGCTTGGTCTTAAAAGCGCTGTAGCGTCGATGCTCATTACGGCATTTACGTCCGCCTTTATGATTGGCGGCAAGGCATATGGTAAGGGTATTGCCATTGAATACAGCGGCAGAATTGTGCTGTTCGTCGGCAGGCTCATGGCTGTGTTTGAGCTGAAAAAGAAGAGAAAAACCAAGAAGAAAATGAAAACACGTAAGGAGGCACTGTGAATGGCGATACTATCTACAATTCATGGGCCTGATGATGTAAAGAAACTCTCCAATGAAGAATGCAATGCGCTTGCCAGAGAGATCAGGCAGACGATTATTGATACCGTATCCAGGCAGGGTGGACATCTGGCGTCCAATCTGGGCAATGTGGAATTGACAATTGCGCTGCATCGTGCGTTCAACAGCCCGGTGGATAAGCTGCTTTTTGACGTCGGTCATCAGATATATACCCATAAGCTCCTCACTGGTCGTCAGGAGCTGTTTGCCTCACTCAGGTCCTATCATGGCATGAGTGGTTTCCCCTGCCGGGCGGAAAGCGAGCATGACCTGTTTGATACGGGCCATTCCTCGACGGCGATCTCTATGGCGCTCGGCCTTGCGCGTGCGCGCGATCTTCAGAATGAAGACTATCATGTTGTTGCTGTCGTGGGCGACGGCGCT
>JAFQIF010000156.1 GCA_017397695.1 Clostridia bacterium | reverse complement strand
TTCGCGATCTCGGACATGACTTCCTTGGCTTCCTTGCCGTACTTCCACAGGTTCTTGCGGTAGTTCAGGTCGCAGGAAACGGTCACGCCGCACTTCTGAGCAGCCTTGCAGGCGGCCAGAGACAGCTCGGCAGCGGAAGCGGAGATGGCCGGAGCGATGCCGGAAATGTGGAACCAGTCGGCGCCCTCGAAGATCTTCTCCCAGTCGAACAGGTCGACCGGAGCGATCGCGATCGCGGACTCGGCACGGTCATACACAACCTTGGACGGACGCTGGTTGGAACCGGTCTCCAGGAAGTAGATGCCCATACGGCCATCGGTCATCTTGATGTTGGAAACGTCGACGCCGAAGGAGCGGACGTCACGACGGCAGGCCTCGCCGATCGCGTTGTTCGGCAGAGCGGTGACGAAGGCGGCGTCCATGCCGTAGTTCGCCAGGGAAACGGCAACGTTGGCTTCGCCGCCGCCGAAGGTGGCCTCGAGGGACGGGCTCTGGAAGAAGCGCTCCAGCGCCGGGCTCTTCAGACGGAGCATGATTTCGCCGAAAGTAATAATACGGGCCATTGGTAATCACTCCTGAATTTTATTTGAGGTGTCTGTACAGAAAATCTGACATAATTCCTCACTTTGTGATTACATTATACACGATGCAAAATATGAAATCAAGTCGTCAGACCAATTTTTGCCTATTCTCTCTATATTTGTGAAAATGATAAAAGAAAAATCATCTATTTTTGACGATTTCTCTTTTGTGTTTGAAATTGGTCGGATGTTTTTGTGGGGTGCGCGTAGGGGATTTATATTTCATGACGTGTCAGATTGCGCAGCCAGCGGTAGCGGCGCAGCCGCCATGCGGAGGGAGGCATCTTATAAAACTCATCCGTATTGAGGAAGAAATAGACGAGGACGGGCGGCAGTTTCCATACGAATGCAGCCAGCAGCGCAGCGGGCAGCACGAGGACCCACATGGTGATGGCGTCAAGAATCAGGCCAAAGCGCGTATCGCCGCCGGCGCAGAAGATGCCGGAGATCAGGCAGGAATTATACGAGCGGCCCACGCAGTACGCCGCGCAGATGGGGATCATCTGATGAAGGAGCGTCGCGGCTTCGCCCTCAAGGCCGCACAGCGCGATCACCGGGCGGCGGATGAGCATGAGCACAAGACCCGCGAGCACGCCCAGCACCAGCGAGGTGATTTCAAGGCTTTTGCCCAGCGCTTTGGCCTCCTGCATGCGGCCTGCGCCCATCTCCTGCCCCAGCAGGATGCTGCCGGCCGTGCCCAGCGCCATGCATGCGACGCAAACCAGTTCGCGCAGATTGCTGGCGATGGCGTTGGCGGAAACCATGTCGGATCCCATGCGTCCCATGATCGCCGTCAGCGCTGCGAGAGCGAGACCGGCGATCAGGTGATTGGCCTGCACGGGCGCGGTCAGGCGCACAAAATCCCGCGCGAGCCAGCGGGGAACACGCAGGCAGTCGCTGAAGGCGAGGGGCACGCTGCTGCCGCGGCGGATGGCAAAGAGACAGAGCGCCAGCTCAAACAGCCGGGCGATCACTGTCGCTGCGGCGACGCCGGTCATCGCCAGCTGCGGATCATGCGGGAAGAGCACGCGGATGGAAACGAAATTCAGCGAAATATTGGTCAGCAGGCAGAGCGTGGAGATGATCGCGCTCAGGCGCGTTTTGCCCACGCTCTTGAAGACGGCCAGCAGCGCCTGCGAGGCGGACATGGGGATATAGCTCATGCCGAGCAGGCGCAGGAAATCGGCGCCCAAGCGGATGAGCTGCGCGTCTGCGGTAAAGATGCGCATCAGCAGATGCGGAATGCACAGGCAGGCGAGCGAAAATACGACGCCGACGATCAGCAGCAGCAGAAGCGCAAAACCCTGAATCTGGCGGATGACGGTCATTTCCCGCTTGCCGTAATACTGGGAGGCCATCATCGTCGTGCCGGCGCAGATGCCCCAGTGAAACAGCGTGAGGACGAACGTGATCTGCCCGGCGAGGGAGGCGGCGCTCAGCGGCGCCTGGCCGACGGAGGAGAGCATGAATACGTCAGCGGAATTGACGACGGCGCTGATGAGGTTCTGCAGGATGACGGGCAGCATCAGCGCGATCAGGCGGCGGTACATTCCGCCGGGAAGAGAATAGGCGTTGCCTGACATGGGGAATGACCTCCGGATATGTTCATAAACTGATGTCTATTATACGCGAAAATGCGTTCGGTGTCCATGAAGAGGAAAAGCAACTTTCCTGCGCCTGTATACGGATCACCGATGGAAAACAAAGGCAAAGCATGGTAAAATAGAGAAAAACTGGATTGCCAGATCAGTCGGGAGGATGCTTATGCTGAAAATCGCTTTTATGGGCGCGGGCAGCACGGTGTTTGCGCGCAATGTGCTGGGCGACGTGATGTGCACGCCCGCCCTGCGCGAATGCGAGATTGCGCTGTATGATATCGACGGGGAGCGGCTGGAAGAGAGCCGCCGTATTCTTGACACCATCAACGCCAATGTCAACGAGGGGCGTGCGGTGATCCGCGCATATCTGGGTGAGGAAAACCGCAAAGACGCGCTGCGCGGCGCAAAGTTCGTGGTGAATGCCATTCAGGTCGGCCTGTATGAGCCGTGCACGGTGATCGATTTTGAGATCCCGAAGAAATACGGCCTGCGCCAGACGATCGCCGATACGCTGGGCATCGGCGGCATCATGCGCGCCCTGCGCACGATCCCGGTGATGGAGGCGTTCGCGCGGGATATGGAAGAGGTCTGCCCGGACGCATGGCTGCTCAATTATACCAACCCGATGGCGATGCTCACCGGCTACATGCAGCGCTATACGAAGGTGAAGACCGTGGGCCTGTGCCACAGCGTGCAGGTCTGCTCGGAAAACCTGCTCAAGGCGCTGGGCATGGAGGACAGGCTCGAAGGACGCAAGGAGCTCATCGCCGGCATCAACCACATGGCATGGCTGCTTGAAATCACCAAGGATGGCAAGGATCTCTATCCCGAAATCAAGGCCAAGGCCGCCGCGCTCACCGAAAAGCACGACAATATGGTGCGTCTGGAGATCATGAAGCGCTTTGGCTAC
>JAFQIF010000014.1 GCA_017397695.1 Clostridia bacterium | reverse complement strand
CGCATGTTGGCGCATATCGCGGCCCGGTCGCCTGGGGTAATCAGGTGCTTGATCTCATTGCGGTATATCACAGGGCATGTGCTCCTTTCTCAGATTCTGACAAGATTATATGAGTCAAATCTGTGCCTAAAGAGGCAAAATGTGGGTGCTTTTGAGATAAAACGTGAATATTTTGTGTTTTTTGTATTTGTGCGGGAAATGAAAACAGATATCGTGAGTGATGCTTGCTTTGTAACACAAATCTGAACAAGCTTTCCTGATTATGGCGTACAGGGAGAAAAAAGCAGGAAAACCGGCAGAGATTCGGTACTTTGGAAAATTTGCGTCACAATGTTCTCTGCCGGCATCAAAATGATTCCACATTTCATTCAAATGGATATGACAATTCGCGCATATGATTCCCGTGGAATCTTGTGCTGTATAAGCAGCAGTTGATGAAAGGAGACATATGTGTGATTGAGGTTAAACACCTGACCAAGCGATACGGCGGTCATACGGCTGTATCGGATCTGTCCTTCACCATTGAACCGGGACAGATCTATGGATTCCTGGGGCCTAATGGCGCGGGCAAATCGACAACCATGAACATCATTACCGGCTGTCTTGGTGCGACGGACGGTGAGGTGCTCGTCGATGGACACAGCGTTCTGGACGAGCCGATTGAAGCGAAAAAGTGCATCGGCTATCTGCCGGAGCTGCCACCGCTGTATACGGATATGACGCCGATGGAATACCTGCGCCTCGTGCTGCGCCTCAAGGGCGTGAAGAAGAGCGATTGGGACAAGCAGCTGCGCAGCGTCATGGACAGGACGAAGCTGCATGACGTCAAGGACAGGCTTATCGGCAACCTGTCCAAGGGCTATCGCCAGCGCGTGGGCATTGCACAGGCGCTGCTGGGCAATCCCAAAGTCATTATTCTTGATGAGCCGACAGTCGGCCTTGACCCGGCGCAGATCATCGAGATCCGCGAACTGATTAAAAGCCTTGGCAAAGATCATACGGTGATTCTCTCCAGCCACATTCTCAGCGAGGTGCAGGCAGTGTGTGATCAGATCATGATCATCGCGCACGGCAAGCTCGTCGCCAGCGATACAGCGGATAACCTGACAAGCCTGATGGCGTCCGGCAGCAAGACGACGATTACTGTGCGCGCTGCGCTGGATGAAACGGAGACTGTGCTGATCAAGATGGGCGGTTTTGAAAGCGCGGAATATAAGACCTGTGATGAAGGCGAAACGATGGTGCAGATCCTGCCTAAGGAGGGCGCGGATATCCGCGAAAAGCTCTTCTTCGCGTTTGCAGAGGCAGGATTGCCGATTCTGGAAATGAAGCAGGAACGTGCAACGCTTGAAGACGTCTTCCTTGAGCTGACGCAGGATGATCGTGGGATGCAGGAGGTGAATGAGGCATGACGGCGATTTACCAAAAGGAACTTGGCTCCTATTTCAGAGGTATGCTCGGCTATCTGTTTACGGCATTTGTGTTGATCTTTGCCGGTATCTATACCATGGCATATAATCTCTCCGGCGCGTATGCCAATTTTGCGTATGTGCTTGATGCGATTTCGTTTATTTATATGATTGCCGTGCCAATTCTCTCCATGCGCACATTTGCCGAGGAGCGCAAGCAGAAGACCGATCAGCTGCTTTATGCGATGCCGATTCCCATGAGCAGCGTAGTCGTGGGCAAATATCTGGCGATGGTCACGGTGCTGCTTGTGCCGATGGGCGTCATGTGCCTGTATCCGCTGATTCTCACGCAGTTTGGCACAGTCAGTCTTGGCACGGCATATGGCGCGCTCTTCGCGTTCTTTATGCTTGGTGCGTGCCTGCTCTCCGTGGGGCTTTTCATTTCCTCGCTGACGGATAATCAGGTTGCTTCTGCTGTCATGACGCTGGTGACGGTGCTGATCCTGTATTTTTTCAGTGGTCTTGCGAGCTTTGTTTCCTCGGAGGCCTCTGCTTCGCTGATGGCGCTGATCATTGTCTCTTTGATTTTTGCATTTGTGCTCTATGTGCTCAGCAAGAATCCGATTGTCGCTGCAGGTGTGGGCATTGTCTGCATCGGTGCATTGATGGGCTATTATGCTTTTGAACCTGCTGTGTTTGAAGGACTGTTCGGGGAAATCATGACACAGCTGAGCGTGTTTGACCGATTCTACGGCTTTATCGACGGCGTGTTTGATCTCAAGGCAATCATTTACTATGCATCGATGATCGCAGTGTTCCTGTTCCTGACGGTACAATCCATGGAGAAGAGGCGGTGGAGCGAATGAAACTGAACTTCAAAAAGGCGGCGGAGCCTAAAGAGAAGAAGACAAAAAAAGAAAAGCTCCCGATGAAGGAGCGTATGCGTAAGATGTTCGGTAAGCGCTTCTTTGCCGGCAGTTACTCCGTGTTTGCGGCGGCTGTGGTGATTGCCATTGCTGTGGTTGTCAATCTGATGGCTGCTGCTCTGCCGGCGGATAAGACGGAGATCGACCTGACCAGTCAGGCGATTTTTACGCTCAGCGACCAGACCAAGCGCATCGTCTCCGGCCTTGATCAGGATGTGACACTCTATCTGCTTGCGCAGAGCGGAGGCGAAGATGATACAGTGACGAGGCTGCTTAATCGTTATGCGTCGCTGAGCGATAAGATCAAAGTTACCAATGTCGATCCCAACGAAAAGCCGACGTTCATTGATAACTATGAACTGGGTGATACGCCGCTGTATGCCAACAGCGTGCTGGTAGAGTGCGGAAGCCGCACAAAGCTGGTCGGCTATGATGAGATTTTCGTAACCAATTATTCGATGGACTACTACTCCTATAATTACACGACAACGACGGATTTTGATGGCGAAAATGCGCTGACCAATGCCATCCACTATGTTTCCAGTGACAATATCCCCAAGGTATACACGCTCACTGGCCATGGAGAGAGCGAGCTTAGCAGTACGCTGGATACGCTGATTGAGCGCGACAATCTGGAAAGCGGCACGCTGAGCCTGCTGATGATTGAGGATGTGCCGGAAGATGCTTCGGTTGTGGTCATCAACGTACCGACGAGCGATCTGAGTACGGATGAGGCGGACATGCTGATCCGGTATCTTGAAAACGGCGGACGCATCGTGCTCATTACGGATTACATACAGTCCGGCGAGATGGAAAACCTGCTGCGCGTCAGCGCGAAGATGGGCATGACTGCGGGCGAGGGCATCATTATCGAGGGAGACCGCGAGATGCACGTCAACCGCTATCCGTATTATCTCCTGCCGGATATCGCCAGCCATACGATTACGCAGCCGCTGACCGATGGACGCTATTATGTCCTTGCACCGCTGGCTCAGCCGATTGTGGGGATGGAAGACGCATCGGCGTCTGTCAGTGCTCTGCTTGAAACCTCCTCTTCCTCTTATGCAAAGCTTGCCGGACTGGATATGGAAACGACGGCGAAGGAAGAGGGTGACACAGATGGTTCGTTTATGGTTGCCGCAGCCAGCGAATTGGGAGAAGGACGCATGGTCTGGATTTCCAGTGCACAGCTGATGGACGATAACGTGAATGCCATGGTCTCCGGCGGCAACAGTGACCTGTTCATGAACAGCGTAAATTGGATGTGCGATCAGCAGGAAACGATTTCCATCCGAGCAAAGTCTATGGATGAACAGGGCCTGACGCTCACGCAGGCGCAGAACTCCTTCTGGAGCATCGTGCTGCTTGGCGTGATTCCGGGCGCGATCATCATCATGGGTATCGCGGTTGTGGTAAGGAGGAAGCGCAGATGAAACGCGGAAAGAAAATGGTGCTGCTCATTGGTTTGCTCGGCGTTTTGCTGATTGGTTATGGACTGCTCGGGCAGATGAACGAGACGGCAACCGTCAGCGAAACCAAGGGCAATTATCCCCTGTGGACGGATTCTAAAACGGTTTCTTCGCTTAGCTGGACACAGGATGGCGAGGCGTTATCCTTCTCTCTGGGCGAAAGCGTCTGGATGAAGGACGACGATGCTTCGTTCCCGGTCAATCAGACGGCGGTACAGAATCTGGCAGACAAGATTGAGAAGCTGACTGCCATCAGCGAATTGACGGACGTGACCAAGCCTGAGGATTATGGTCTCGCAGATCCTGCTTTTGCTGTTACGGTTAAGGATGAAAGCGGAAGCGAAACGGTATATGCTATGGGCGATCAGACGCCGTTTGAGGACGGTTATTATCTGAGCGTCACCGGAAGCGACAACATCTATGTCATTGAGAGCTCGCTGGCGACGGCATTCAATAAAACGCTGACTCAGCTGGCGACGATGGAAAGCATGCCGGAAGTCACAAGCGTTACGCGCATGACGGTCGGCAATACGCTGGACGTTTCTTATGATGAGGAACTGAGCGCTTGGGTGGACACGGCGACAGGCGAAGGGCTGGATAGCGACGCTGTATCCGATCTGGTGCAGGCTGCGCAGAATCTGACATGGAGCGAATTGATTGCCACAAGCGCGTCGGATGATGATCTGAGCGCGTGGGCGGTTGATGATGCGCAGGCGGTAAAGCTTACGCTGTATAATGGCGAAGCCGCAGAACGTGTGCTGTTGCTTGGCGGCACGGACGAAGAGGGAGACCACTATGCGCGCCTGCCAGACTCCAGAATGGTCTATACCTTCTACAGCAGTGATGTGGACGATCTGCTTGAAGCGAGCATTGATACGCTGTGGCTGAAGAAGCTGCGCGGCATGACGATTGATCAGATTCAGTCGATTTCGTTTGTCTGGGACGGCGGTGAAACGACGCTGACCAGTGATGACAGCGAATCGACCACGATGCAGAGCATCGTCGAGCATTTGGATTCCTTTGAAGGCACTGCGCGCGTAGAGCTTGGCGAGCTGGGCAGCGAAGTACTGAAGCTGAGCGTTGCGGATGTGGATGGTAACGCAAAGGACATGGCATTCTATGCGTATAATGTGGATTCGTATCTGCTCCCGATTACGGACACACATGGCATGCTTGTGCCAGCGGAGGACGTGGACAAGCTGATCCGGATGCTCAAGCAGCAGGCGTAAGGAAAACGCCGGTATATAAAATGGGAGGATACCTGATCGGATGATCAAGTATCCTCCCGCTTTGTTTTCAGATCAGAGCATTTTGAAATGCCGGAAAGCCTGCTGAATAGCGTCCTCCTTCTCCTTCGGACATTTCGGTTGCCTGCTATCCTCAGACTTTGGCTTGTTGTAACACTCCCGCTCAATGATCCCCAGCTTCTGCTTCACCTGTGCGATATTGAGGCTTGACACCTTTAGCCCCGTCTGCTCAAGCACATACGCCTTGATTT
>JAFQIF010000013.1 GCA_017397695.1 Clostridia bacterium | reverse complement strand
CGCTCAGCCGCTTCCCTGCGCACCTGCAGCAGCTCGACATGGAGTCCAACGGCAAGCATGTCAACCGCTTCGGCGAGCCGGTCGATTACGTCACCGGTCCGGTCATCTTCGGCGAGCCGGGTACCAACGGCCCGCACTCCTTCTATCAGCTGCTCCATCAGGGTACCGACGTCATGCCGCTGCAGTTCGTCGGCTTCCGCAATAGCCAGATGGGCTCCGACGTGGTCATCCAGGGCAGCACCAGCCAGCAGAAGCTCTGCGCCAACGTCGCCGCGCAGATCATGGCCTTCGCCTGCGGCAAGCAGGATGACGACCTGAACAAGAACTTCGCCGGCGGCCGTCCCTCCAGCATCATCATCGGCGAAAAACTGACCCCGAAAGCGCTGGGCGCGCTGCTTGCCCACTTCGAAAACAAGGTCATGTTCCAGGGCTTTGCGTGGAACGTGAACAGCTTTGACCAGGAAGGCGTGCAGCTGGGTAAGGTACTCGCCAAGCGCGTGCTCGCCCATGAAACCGACGGCGCGCTCAAGGTCTACAGCGATCTGCTGGGTATCTGATTTCCACACCAAAGACGATATGCTTCCCTGCGGCCTGCATCACGATGATGCAGGCCGCTTTCTTTGTCGATAATCCACTTTATGCGTTTCATTTTATTTGCTTTCACATGCGTTTGATGATATGATGATCATAGAAAAATATGGACAGGTGATGGTATATGAGCAAGTACGTCATTGGCATCGATTACGGCACATTGTCCGGCCGTGCGTCACTGGTCGACGCTGCAAACGGCCATGTGCTTTCTTCCGCCGTTTATGATTACCCTCATGCGGTCATGGATACAGCGCTGCCCTGCGGCACGGCGCTTGCGCCCGACTGGGCGCTGCAGCATCCCCGGGATTATCTGGACGTGCTCGATCATACCCTGCCCATCATCCTGCACGAATCTGGCATAAATCCCGCCGATGTGATCGGCATCGGCCTGGACGTAACCGCTTCTACTGCTATGCCCTGCAAAAAAGACGGCACGCCGCTGTGCTTTCTGCCCGAATACGAGCGCAATCCGCATGCCTACGTCAAGCTCTGGAAGCATCATGCCGCACAGGACGAAGCGAGCGCCATGACCCGTGTGGCTCAGGGACGCGGCGAATGGTGGCTTCCGTCCTACGGCGGCAAGGTCTCCAGCGAATGGTCGCTGCCCAAGCTCTGGCAGGTGCTGCGCGAAGCGCCGGACGTCTACGCCGCGATGGACTGCTGGGTCGAGGCGACGGACTGGATCGTCTGGCAGCTGTGCGGCGTATGGATGCAGGACAGCTGCTGTGCGGGCTACAAGTGCATGTACGATAAGCAGCGCGGATATCCGGACGAGGAATACTTCGCTGCGCTGGATGAGCGCCTGCGCCATGTTGTCAGCGATAAGCTTTGGGCGAGCGTCGTGCCCATCGGCACGCGCGTAGGCGGTCTCACACAGGAGATGGCCGCACGTTTCGGCCTCACGCCGGGCATCGCCATTGCCACAGGCGGCGTGGACGCGCATGTCGCCGTGATGGCGGCGGGCATCACGCGCCCGGGCCAGATGCTGGCGATCATCGGCACATCCACCTGCCATATGCTGCTGGATACCAAGCGCCTGCCCGTTCCGGGCATCTGCGGCAGTGTGGAGGACGGCATTATCCCCGGCTTCTGGGGCTACGAATCCGGTCAGAGCTGCGTAGGCGATCACTACGCATGGATGACCTCGCGCTTCGTGCCGGAGGATTATCACAAGGCCGCGCGCGAGCAGGGCATGAACATCCACGCCTATCTGACCAGCCTGGCCGAGCGCCTCGCCCCCGGCGAAAGCGGCCTGCTGGCGCTGGACTGGTGGAATGGCAACCGCTCCATTCTTGTGGACGTCGACCTGACCGGCATGATGCTGGGGATGACGCTGCAGACCAGGCCCGAGGAAATCTATCGCGCGCTGGTGGAGGGCACGGCCTACGGCATGCGCGTGGTGGTTGAAAACTACAAAGCGCACGGCGCTGTGATCGACGAGGTCTATGCGCTGGGCGGCATCAGCCAGAAAAACGCCATGGTCATGCAGATCTACGCCGATGTGCTCGGCGTGCCTGTGCGCGTGGTGGACTGCGAGCAGGGCGGCGCGCTGGGCAGCGCAATCATGGGCGCAGTTGCCGCCGGTGCTTATCCCAGCTTTGAGCAGGCGATCCGTACCATGGGCGCGCCGGTACTGCGGGTCTATGCGCCCAAAGAGAAAAATGCCGCCGTCTATCATGCGCTGTATGCAGAATACAAACTGCTTCACGATTACTTCGGCCGCGGCGAAAACGACGTGATGAAGCGATTGAAGAAGATTCGCTCCGATGCACGAAAAGACGATTGAGGAACGTTGGGCTGCCGACTGATAAACCCTCGACCCCAAGCAATAACCGCCCGGGAAATTCGCATAGTCGCGATGTACCATCGCTCCTTGCGATTCCCGACGTTCCGCCTGCCTGTTTCGGTCCGGGAACAGTAATGGTCGCTCAAGCGCTCCCTTACAGTTCCGATCTCCATCTCGCTGTTTCGCCCACCGGGCGCGCGAGATTCCGATCCCACTGGGCGCGGCAGGCTCTAGTCCCTTCTTCACTTCGCGCAGTTTTAAGATACATTGGATATTAGGAGGATGAGTATGATTCGATTCTGCGAAGCGTCCATCGAGGCGCTCATCGATCCCAAGGGCTATGACTGTGCCTGCGGCCGCCATCATCAGATGGACATGGACTATATCAAGATCGGCTCCGGCGCTGTTTCGTCTATTCCCGAGGGCCTTGCCGCCATGGGCGTCAAGCGTCCCTTCATCGTCTGCGACGTGAACACGAAAAAAGCCGCATGGGACAAGGTCAAACCCGTACTGGATGCGGCGGATATCGAATATACCTTCTTCTGCTTCCCGATGGAGCAGGTTGAGCCGGACGAGCACGCCATGGGTTCCATGGTGCTCGCCTTTGATCCCAAGTGCGACTGCGTGCTGGGTATCGGCTCCGGCGTGATCAACGACAGCTGCAAGGTGCTCGCGCACGCCGTAGGCCGCAAGCAGATGATCGTGGGCACTGCACCGTCGATGGACGGCTACGCCTCCAGCTCCTCCTCCATGGTCATAAACGGCTGTAAGGTCTCCCTGATCAACGCCTGCCCCGCCGCCATCATCTGCGATATCGATATCATCAAGGACGCGCCCATGCGCATGCTGCATGCGGGTCTTGGCGACATGCTGGCCAAGTACATCGGCCTGTGCGAGTGGCGCATCGTGGAATTGATCAATGGCGAGTACCGCTGCGAGAACGTCGCCGCCCTCATGCGCGCCTCGGTGGATAAGATCGTCGCAAATGCACCCGGCCTTCGCAGGCGCGAGCCCGCAGCCGTGCAGGCGACGGTCGAGGGCCTCGTCCTCTCCGGCATCGCCATGAGCTACGCGGGCAGCTCCCGCCCGGCCAGCGGTCTGGAGCAATATTTCAGCCATCTTTGGGAAATGATGGCCCTTGAGCGCAGCGTGCCCTATGAGCTGCACGGCATTCAGGTCGGCGTGGGTACGCTGCTGGGCCTGCAGGTTTACGATCATATCCGCACCATGACCCCGGACAAGGAGAAGGCACTCGCCTTCGTGCAGAACTTTGATACGGACAAGTGGGAAGTGGAAATGCGCCGCATCTTCGGCTCCGCCGGCGAAGAGCTCATCCGCCAGGAATACGAAATCCTGCACAACAACGACAAAACCGCTCACGCGGCGCGTCTGGAGCGCATCATCGCCCATTGGGACGATATCCAGAGAATTATCCGTGAGGAACTGCCCGAAACCGCGAAGATCGTCGCGCTTATGCGCGAAGTTGAAGCGCCGATGGCGCCCGCCGATATCGCCATCAATAACCAGGATACAAATGACGCATTCCACTATGCGCGCAACACCCGCAACAAATATCTGACCAGCTCCATGCTCTGGGATCTGGGACTGCTCTACGACATGACCCTGTGATGCACCCATATGTGAGGAACGACTATGAATCAGCATAACTACATCAAAACCCCGTACAATACGCCCTTTATCGCCCAGCGCGCAGATCCCTATATCCTGCACGAGGATGGCGTGTACTATTTCACCGGCTCTGTCCCCGCATACGACGGCATCATCATCCGCCGCGCAGATACGCTCGAGGGCCTGCGTATCGCTAAGGAAAAGGAAATCTGGCACTGCCACGAAGAGGGCATCATGAGCCAGCATATCTGGGCGCCGGAGCTGCACCGCATCGACGGCGTATGGTATATCTACTATGCTGCCAGCCGCAAGGACGACATCTGGGCGCTTCGCCCGTATGTGCTGCGCTGCACCGGCAGCGATCCCGTCAGCGACAGCTGGGAGGAATGCGGCATGCTCGCCGCACAGGAAGGCTTCTCCTTCCAGGATTTCTCTCTCGATATGACCACCTTTGAGCAATGTGGACGCCGCTACTGCATCTGGGCAGAGAAGGTCAGCGTCGGCAGGAAGATCTCCAACCTCTACATCGCCGAGTTGTCGGATGCCCTGACCATGGCGACCCCGCAGATGCTGCTCTCTTCCCCGACCTACGCCTGGGAGCGCCACGAGTTCTGGGTGAACGAAGGCCCGGCAATCCTGCGCGGCGAGGGCAAAATCTTTGTCGCCTATTCCGCCAGCGACACCAGCCCGGCCTACTGCATCGGCCTTCTGTGGGCGGACGAGAACGCCGACCTGATGGACATCTCTGTCTGGCACAAGTCCAATATTCCGGTCTTTGGCACCGATGAGCAGAAGGGCATTTTCGGCCCGGGCCATAATTCCTTCTTCAAGGGTGATGACGGTGCGGACTACATGGCTTATCATGCCCGTCCGTATGACGAAATCATCGGCGATCCGCTCTACGATCCCAATCGCCACTGTTTCATCATGAAAATCGACTGGAAGAACGGCATGCCCGTCTTCAGCCTGGATAATCAGCTTTATCAGGACTAATCTCCCTTTTCCATCAAGGAGGCGATTTAATGAATCTACAAGCTCTTCCCATCTGGAACCGGCTGACCCCCGACCAGCAGGAGCGCATTGCCTCGGTCAGCGAGGTCCGCAAGGTCAGAGCCGGCACCATCCTGCATGATGGCAGCCCGGAGTGTATGGGTCTCATTCTGGTAACGAACGGTCAGCTGCGGGCGTATATGCTCTCCGAAGAGGGGCGCGAAGTTACCATCTGCCGCTTTTTCGAGTGGGACGTCTGTCTGTTTTCCGCATCCTGCGTGATGCCGAACATGCAGTTTGACATCTTCATCTCCGCAGAAAAGGACAGTGAGCTAATCATCGTGCCCGCCTGCCTGTATCGAAACCTGATGGACGAATCCCTGCCCGTGGCCAGCTATTCCTGCGACCTGATCGCCAATCACTTCTCCGAGCTGATGTGGCTGATGGAGCAGATCATGTGGAAGAAATTTGACGAGCGCCTGGCCAAGTTCCTTCTGGAAGAGAGCAATCTGGAAGGTACGGCCAACCTGGTCATCACGCATGACAAGATTGCCAACCATATGGGCACAGCGCGCGAGGTTGTCACCCGCATGCTTCGCTATTTCCAGAGCGAAGGTATGGTACGGCTCACCCGCGGCTCCGTGGAAATCACAAGCGAAAAGAAACTCGCCGCGCTGATCCTCGATTAATATCCGCGCAAAAAACAGCCCCGATTTGACTGTTCAAATCGGGGCTGTTGTCTGTCTGTTTATTTCGTCCGCGTGAGATATTCCGCTGTGTGGCACATGGCAATCGCGCCTGGCGCTTCAGCTGGGCTGCAGCGCCGCGGTATAGCCGCTGATGATCACCATGCCGTGTCCGGTTCATCCGCCCTGCGCGCCGCTTCGTGCATCGTCTCGCCAATGAACGTTTCAATCATCGTCCTGGATTCCGGCGCGACGATAGATCCCAGCGCCCTGCCGCTCTGATAGAGCACCAGCGTCGGAATCACCTCGATGCTTTCCCGCACGGTCAGTGCTTCGTTGTCATCGATATTGACCTTGACCACATGCAGCCTGTCTCCATACTGTTCGGCAATCCTGTCGTATGCGTCGCTGATCCTTCGGCAATACGTGCACCAGGGCGCCCAGAAATCCACCAAAACGGGCTTGTCCGATTTCAGAAGCTCTTCCAGCCTTACGCTGTCCATCTCTCTTGCCTTCATTGCTGTGCGCCTCCCCTCGTGCTTGTATCAGGTCCGCGCCATGCCGTCCACACTCAGCACCACACCCGTGATGTAGGACGCCTCTTCAGAGGCAAGGAAGACGAACGCGTTGGCGATATCCTCCGGCTGTCCAAGGCGGCGCAGCGGAATCTGCGCAATCAGCGGGTCAATCATCGCCTTAGGCACCGCCTTCATCATGTCGGTCTCGGTGATGCCCGGCGCAACGGCATTCACGCGGATGCCCTTGGGCCCCAGTTCGCGCGCCAGCGAAACCGTAAGCCCATTGACAGCGAACTTCGACGCCGGGTAGGCGATACCGCTGGGCTGGCCGTAGATGCTCACCATCGAGGAGGTAGAGAGGATCACGCCGCTGCCGCGCGCCACCATGCATTCACTCGCCGCACGCGTAGCATTGAACACGCCCTTGACGTTGAGATCCATGACCCGATCAAAGTCTTCCTCTGTATAATTCATGAAGGGCGTGCTCTCCGATACGCCCGCATTGTTCACCAGAATATCCACACAGCCGTACTTCGCGGTTGCCTCGCGGAAGGCGCTGCGCACGGATTCCAGGCTGGCAAGGTTGGGACTGATTCCCGCAACCGTTGCGCCGGGGTGCTTTTCTTTCAGGCTCGCTGCGGCCTTGTCCGCCGATTCCTGCGTGCTCGCCGTCAGGATGACGGTCGCGCCTTCGGTAAGAAATCTATCTGCGGTCGCAAATCCAATGCCGCGGCTGCCGCCGGTGATGATGGCCACTTTATCCTTAAGTCTCATATGAGCACCTCCTGTTTCTTTGTGGCCTTATCATACCCGATTGCTCCTTTTCTTTCCGTGATAAAATCACACAATTGCCTACGCTGCGCACAATTCTCTGCATGATGCAAAAAGCCCGCCGTGCAACCATGCCGGCGGGCTTTTTCATTCAGATATTTCTCGTACGCACCACGCGGATGTTCTTGTGCTCCGAAAGCGTTGCAATGATATCCACACAACGCGTATGGCTGGACATAGATAGCGTACGCAGGCTGCCCGCCGGGCGGCTTTGGGGTTCGTGTTCATCCCGCCAAAGGTACCGCTTCACAGCGGTTTGATCTGGACGCGCTGCACGGTTGCAAAGCCGGAAATTCTGCTGACAATTTCTGCCTGTGCCACATGCGGAGGAAGATACAGCTTGTATGTATTGGTGAACAGATCCACGCCGTTTGTCCGCTTGATGCTGCGCTCCAGATCCAGAATCCGGATCTGCGCCTCCTCAAAATATCCCTCGATCAGCGGAAGAGTAACTCTGCGATCATGAAACGTCACGATGCAAAGCAGTTCATCCTGATGCCGATCCTCACGGAATACTTCCTTCCTGCGCCGGTTTATCCCGTATGCCGCAATCGCCACGCTCGCCATCAGACACAGTATCATTTCAAGCATCATGAAAAGCGCCTCGTTTCACATCCATTTTTCGTAACCCGGCCGATCATCCGGCGCGGGATATGCGCTGCCGCTTCCCGTCACTCGATGATATTCGTCGTAATAAAGTCCACGCCGTACGCCGCCATGCGGAAGGCATCCGCCAGCTCGTTCACCGTCCATACATTGACCACAATGCCGTTTTCGTGGCAGGTATCCACGATTTCCTTGGTCATGTTGCCGTAGTACATATCCAGATCCAGATGCTTCTCCTTGAGCACGCTGAGCACGCTCTCGTCAAAGCTCTTCACCAGATACTGCGCGCGCTGCTCGGGCAGCTTCTCGCGGATGCACAGCATATTGGGCAGATCGAAAGAAATGAAAATCGTACGTTCCAGCCAGCCCTCGGCGCGAATGATCTCGATCACGTTCTGGATATCTTCCGGCTCAAAGTGATTCTTGATCTCCAATACGCTGTCCTTGCCATACTTCTTGCAGATGCGGATGTACTCCGTCAGGGACGGAAGCGCCAGGTCCTCACGGGCGATCTCGTCATGATCCTTGAGGCGCAGCTTGCGCAGCTCTTCAAAGGTTGTCTCCTCGATCACGCGCTCGTCGCCCAGCAGGCGGATCAGGTTGTCGTCGTGATAAACGATGTACTGGCCGTCCACCGTGCGGTGGATATCCGTCTCAATGCCAAAATAGCTGCGGTTGCCTGCAGCCACAAACGCTGCGCAGGTATTCTCTCGCTCCAGTCCGCTCAGGCCGCGATGCGCAATGATCTGCGGCTTGCCAACGCTCATCTTCAGCGTGTCCTTCATTTTGTATTTCCTCCTTATTTGCCTGTTTACGGCTTTCAGTCAAACATGGTCGTCGTCCTGTCCTTCTCGGTCAGAATGCTGTATTCGCCCGCCGCATTCATGCGCAGGCATACAGCGCCGTCCAGCAGCGTGTGATACATCTGCAGCTCACCCTTGGCGTACTTCTTGGCGATGCTCATATCCTCAATCACATCGCTGGTGATGAACGTGATCTGCGGACTGACCGCATCGCGCCACACCTTTGAGGAAGATGTATTCGCGCCATGATGGTTGGCCTTCATCACGTCGCAGTCCAGCGCCTCGCCCCAGCGCGCAGCGATCGCCTTCTCGCCGCCGACATACAGATCGCCTGCCAGCAGCATCGTCGATTCGCCATAGGTAAACTTGAGCGCCAGGGACTGGTTGTTGATAAACTCCGTGCGGTTGCGCTCCTCCGCCTCAGTCGGCACGACGCCGGCGGGCGGATTCAGCACATCGATACGCACGTCCTCGCCGAACATCAGCACATCGCCCTCCTGAAGGATCACGTGCTCGATGTTCCTTTTCTCAATCTCCGCCATATACGCGCGGTAATACGAGGACGAGTCATATTGAAGATCGCTGGAATAGAGCGCGCCGATCTCATAGCGGTCCATCAGCGCCGGAAAGCCGCCAATATGATCGATATGCGGATGCGAGGCCACCAGATAATCGATACGCGTGACGCCCAGCGCATCCAGCGCGTCGATCACATAGCCGCTTGAAAGCGGGTGGCCCGCGTCGAGCACCATTACCCTTCCCTCAGGCGAGATAAGGATCATGCAGTCGCCGGGCTTATCTTCGGCTTCAGGCGCCTGCGGCCCCAGCCACAGGAAACGGATGCTCAGTCTGCCCGCGTCGCCCGCCGGATCAAAGACCTGCGTATACCTGCTTTCCTCTGCCGCAGCGCCAAATGCGACCAGCAGAAGCACAGCGAGCATCAGCAGTCCTCTTTTTTTCATGGTCATTTCCTCCGCCCATATATCGCTTATGTCATATACCGGGCATTCAATGGACGAAGGGAAACACCGTTTCCCGTGTTTCCCTCCGGTTACATTCATCCATTTTACTTCATTGCAGCCTTGCTCATGCCGGTCATGATGTACTTCTGCAGGAAGAAGAAGAGCAGCACGATCGGAACGATAGCCATCACGGCGCCCGCCATGATCTCGTTGTAGTTGGAGACCTCCTGTCCGGCGAACGTGTTCTTGAGCTGCTGAACGCCGACGGCAATCGTACGGCTGGCTTCCGTCTTGGTAACCATCTTCGGCCAGAAGTAGTTGTTCCAGCCATTGATGAAGGAGATGATGGAAACCGTGATCAGCGTGGGTTTGCACATCGGACACAGGACGTTGACAATCGTGCGGAAGCGGCCCATGCCGTCCAGCTTTCCGGCCTCGATGTAGCTGTCATCCACCGCCATAAAGTTCTGGCGCAGCATGAAGATAAAGTACGCGCTAACCAGGTTCGGCAGAATGATACCCATGTAGGTGTCAATCGCATTCAGGCGGGAGATGAGCACGTAGCTGGGCACAAAGGTAACCTGAATCGGCACCATCAGCGCGCCGAGCACGAGCATGAACAGGCCGTCCCTGCCCTTGAACTCGCCCTTGGAGAAGCCATATGCCGCCGCAACGCCCATCGTCAGCTCGGTAACCATGATGACGCAGGTGGTGACCAGGGTGTTGATCAGGTACTTGGCAAAGGGCGCACGGTTGAGCACGTTGGGATAGTTTTCAAAGACGAATTCCTTCGGCCAGAGCGTAGGCACAGGGGCCAGGAGCTCGGTGCTCGTCTTGAAGGATGAGATGATCATCCAGTAGATCGGGAAGAGCATCACCAGGGTGAAGAACACCGCCAGCGCAATCTGGCCGACCTTGCGATACACGCCATGCGCGATGCGCAAGGAGTCGTCCGCACGGACAATCGGGGTCACAAAGCGCATGTAGAGCAGGCAAACTGCCACAACCGCCAGCGTGATGCCCGCAATCAGGAAGAACACGGAATAGTTCTTGGCGAACATATTCAGATCCTTCGTGAAGTTGTACTCCACGAAGCCCTCCAGCAGACGGGCCTCTTCCAGCGTCTTGGGCAGCGCGCCGCCTGCGGCCGCCAGCTGCGCATGCTTGGCAAAGGTCGTGTTATAGGTAACCACGCCGAAGACGCCCAACGCCAGCAGCACAATCGCAAACACGGCAAAGAGCACCAGCAGATCGAACATGCCGCTCTGGCGCATCCTGTGCAGATGGCTGCCCTGCGGACCGCGCTTCTTCAGGTTGCGGATGCCGTCCGCCCACATGAGCGGCAGCGCACACAGAATCAGCGCCACGCCCAGCACGCCAAGGCCAGCGAGCGCGGCCACGCTCCAGCCAAGCGGAATGCCGAGCAGGATCAGCAGCAGGGACGTAAATCCGCTAAGCTTCAAAACAATACCAATTTTCTTCTTTTGACTCAGCATACTCTCGCCCCCTTAAGAATCGTAGTTGACGTTCTTGTTGGAGTACTTCATCGTCGCCGCGGTACACACCAGCAGGATGAGGAAGAACACCACGGAGACCGCTGCGCCGCGCGCGGTGCGGAAATCCGAGAACGTCAGGTTGTAGATCCACTGCACCATCACGTTGGTGGCCGTACCCGGGCCGCCGCCGGTCATGACGTCGACGCTCTGGAAGACCTTCATGGAGGCGATAAACGTGGTGACGAAGAGGAACAGGGTAGTCGGGGCGAGCAGCGGGATGGTGATGTAGCGGAACTGCTGCACACCGTCCGCGCCGTCGATGCGGGCTGCCTCGTAGTAATCGGACGGGATGCCCTGCATCGCCGAGAGATAGATCATCATCGCGTAGCCGACCACGCGCCAGGCGGTCAGAATGAGAACGCCGGCCAGCGCGGTATTCGCATCGATGAGCCAGTGCGGACCCTGGATGCCAAACTGCGCGAGGAAGTAGTTGAGAATACCTTCGCTCTGGTTTGCGCCTGCGGCCGCCGGGCTGTAGAGAATCCACATGAAGACGACGGCGGAGGTGGAAACGGCGATGTACTTGGGCATGAAGACAAACGCACGCATGACGTTGAATGCCCTGGACATGCGATTGAACAGCAGCGCCAGCAGCATGCCGCCCACCAGCGTGATGGCAACCTCCCAGAAGGTGTAGGTCGCGGTGATGCGCAGGGACTCCCAGAAATACTTCGCGCCGGACTGATTGAACAGCCAGTTGTAGTTATCCCAGCCGACAAACTTCTGCATGCCGGTGGTCAGGATGCCCATGTCCGTAAAGGAGATACGGAACAGGTCGATCACCGGATAATACACAAAGAGCAGGAAGAACAGCAGGGCCGGCTCCACGCAGAACAGATCTTTCATGCGCTCCCAGCGCTGGCTCATCATCATGACGCCGTTGAACACGAGCACCACGCCTGCAAGCAGGATGATGATTGCCAGGTTCATGATCATGCTCAGCGGAGCAAGCGGAATCTCGCCCTTGGTGGACAGATAGTAGGTGCCGCTGTCCTTGAAGGCAAAGGTAAGCGGGGCAAGCGCGCCGCTGACGCTGCCGGCGGCAGGCGCCATCGCAGAGGCGATTTCGCTGCCGTCCTTGGCGCTGTAGAGCACCAGGTTGCGCGCTTCATCCGCCAGAGAGGATACGGCGTACACGCTCAGCGCACCAGGGGCATCCACCGTCAGCTTGAGGCTGCGGTACTTGCTGGTGCCCGCGCCGCGCAGCTTGACAGACTGGGCGAATTCCATGCCGTTGTCCAGCGTGACGGGCTTTTCCTCAGCAATGACCAGATTGGTGTAATCCTTGGTACCGGGGAACTGTAGATTCTCGCCCTTGAGGGATTTCTTGGTTTCCTCGACGTCAAAGTCCATGGCGTTGATCACGCCCGTCTCGGTCGTAGTTTCATACGTGGCATAGAACACATGAACGCCGCTCTCTTCGCCGTCCATATCCAGCGCACCGGACACCTTCGTACCGGCGCTCTGCGCCGCTTCGCGGGCGATGAACACCTGATTGGCATAATCGCGGAAGGTGCCAACCTGCAGATCGCCGACCATGTAGCCAAAGGCGCCGACCACCATGCACAGCAGGCCGACAATGACCAGCACCAGGCCGACTCTGCGCTGCACAGGCGAGATATGCCGCCTTTCCAGCTCCTTCTGGCGTGCCTTATAGGCTTTCTCAAGCGTACGGTCTTTCACAGCTTAAACCTCATTTCTAAGCTTAAAGGGCGGAGAAGCGAGCTCCTCCGCCCTGATGAGCTGAGTGATTGTATCGTCAGATCACAGCAGCCTGCCGATTACTGATCGTCCAGATTCTCCTGGATTTCGATTGCCAGCTGATCGAGGGTCTCCTGCACCGGAGCGCCGTTGTTGAAGATCTCGTTCAGCGCGGTACGCCAGAGGTTAGCGCAGGCGTCGTAAGCCGGGTTCTGGTTGCGCGGGTTGATCCAGCCAGCCATCGCAACGATATCGGCCATCGCCGGCTTGCGGGTGAGGTACTCGGCGTATTCCTCGGTCTCCTGGACGGAAGCCTTGGTCGGGAAGTAGCCGGTCTTGTCAGCCCAGTAGAGGTTCATCTCGGGGCTGGTCATGAACATGAGGAACTGCCAGGCAGCATTCTTTTCCGCCTGAGAAGCAGCAGCCGGGATCAGGATGGCAGCGCCGCCAACCTCGGACTTGAAGGTTTCGCCGTCGTTGCCGCCCGGGCACCACGCCATGCCGACTTCGAAAGCGTCGCCGACGTTCTGGACATAGGTGTCATACAGAGAAGAGGTATGGAACACGCTGAACGCGCCGCCATCCCAGAACAGCTGACGCATGTTGCTGGAAGCGCCGGTGCCGAAGGCATAGTAGGCGTAGCCCTTGTCGATCCATTCCTTGATCTTGTTGGTGATTTCGACGCTCTTCTCGCTGTTGACGTCGGTGGTGCCGTCTTCCAGGACGGTCTCAACGCCGTTGTTCTTGTAGAGCATCTCATAGTACCAGTAGTCCCAGCCGCCGAACACGGTGCCGTAACGCTTGGTGGTGCCGTCCTCGTTGAAGATGGTGGCCTTTTCCAGGAACGCTTCCATCTCGTCCAGGGTCTTGGGCATTTCGATGCCTTCGGCCTCGGCCGCGGTCTTGTTGTAGTACATGACCTGGGTAGAGATCAGGTACGGGAGCGCGATTTGCTCGTCGTCGAAGCTGGTGGAGGCGATCAGGCCCTCGCCGAAGTCTTCCACGTCGTAGTCATACGCGTCGATGTACGGATCGAGGATCTCGCACAGGCCGTCGTTGCCATAGCTGGCCGGATAGGAGGTGTTGCAGGTCAGCAGGGCCGGAACGGTGCCGGTGCCGGCAGCCGCAGCCGCGATGAACTGGGTGTTGATCTCAGCATACGCGCCGATATACACGGGCTCGACCGTGATGCCCATGCCGTTCTCGGCATTGAACTTGTCGACCATGTAGTTCAGGTAATCATTGTACTGATCCTCATGCGCATGCCACCACTTGATGGTGATCGGTTCGGTAACATCGTACTCAGAAGCAGCCAGCGCCAGGGTCGGCACCAGCAGGAGCACGGCGAGAAGGAGAGCGACGAGTTTCTTCATAGTTTCAGGCCATCCTTTCTGAAATAAAGTTGTCGATCTATGGAAACGCACATGCGTTTCAGCCCCATTCACACAAGCAGAGTGCTCTGCATGACATTTTGTCTGTTTTGAACATCAATGCATCGTTCAATATAAACAGTATACCTAACTCACAATAGAAAGTCAAACTTATTTTAAGCAAATAAGACTGAATCTTCACAGATACACACAGTGCGTTCCCTGGGGGGGCGGATACAGGATACATCCGCCGTGTCAATTCGACGGCACTTTGGTGCAAAACCTTTGTAAAAAAATGGTAAACCGTCGACTTTCCGCAAAGCAAAACCCCGCCGGAATCTGCCATCCGACGGGGTATATGACGCATATTACTTTTTATTCAGCAGGGGGATCGCCACCCGGCGATTGAACACGTCGATCAGCGGGCCCATGAAAAAGGCCGTCAGGATCGTGCCCACGCCCACAAAGGTCGTGATCAACCCCGGCTCGCCGCCGCTGAGCAGATACATCGCAATGCCGCAGACGATGCACACCAGGTCCGTGCAGATGCGGATATACTTGAACTTGCCCAGCTTCCACTTGCCGCTCATGATCAGCGCAATGGCATCATAGGTGGATACGCCTAGATCCGCCGTGATATACAGCGAGGAACCCAGGCACAAAAACACAAAGCCCAGAATAAAGCTGACTATCCGCGTGATCATGCCGGGGGCCGGGAAAACCGCCTGCAGCGTCGCATAGGAGAATTCCACCACGTAACCCAGCAGGAACAGATTGATAAACGTAGCAATGCCGATATAGTGGCGGTCAAACGCCAGTGCAAAGAGCAGCAGCACCGCGTTCACGATCACGTACAGCGTGCCGAAGGGAATCGGAATCAGCGCATCCAGGCCGCTCATCAGCGACTGAAACGGGTCCACACCCATCGCTGCCAGCTTGAATGCACCCACGCAGACGGCCGAAATGATCACGCCCGCAGCAGAAAGCAGAATTCGTCTCTTGTTCATTCCTGTATACCTCCGTCATTCATCTGCCCAAAGCGTGCGCGGCTCCCTGCCGCGCACGCATGCTATTTTTCTGCGCTCATGCGCCGCCTTCCTTCTTTCTCCTGCAATCCAGCAAAAATAAATCGTGTTCTTTCTTCCCTTTGTGCATATCTGTACCGGATTGGATTGCCGCAGCGCACACGCTGTGCTACACTGAGGAAAACCGCCTATCCCCGCCCAAGGAGGGATTCTCTTGTATACCATCGACCTGTCCGGCACGTGGCAATGCCAAACCAGCGAAGGCTCCTTTGCCGCAGCGCTGCCCGGAACCCTGGATACAAACGGCATCGGTCACGCCGACCTGACCGCGGCGCCCTGGCATCCGGATGAAAACTGCAACGACGCGCTCGCCGGCGCAGATGTGATCGCCACGCGCTTTACACGGAAATACACTTATGAGGGACCTGCCGCCTTCACCCGCACGCTCCGCTTTACGCCGCCTGCAGATAAGCGCGTCTTTCTGCAGTGCGAACGCTCGCGCCACCTGCAGCTCCATGTCAATGATCAAAGTGTGCAGCCCGTCCATCCCCTCTCCCTCAGCACGCCGGCCGTCTTTGAAATCACCCATCTGCTGACCGGCTGCGACAAGCTGACCCTCACCTGCGACAACAGCTATCCCGGCTGGCCGCACGACGACATCGTCTTCTCTTCCGCCGCCACGGATGAAACACAGACCAATTGGAACGGCGTCATCGGCGCGCTGTGCCTGCGCATTGAAGAAAGCACATTCATCGCCGCCCTTCGCGTCTATCCGCACGATGACACGCTGGACGTGTGCGCCGAGATCTCCTCCGTGCATGCCTGGCAGGGTGAAATCACCGTTGCCAGCGATGCGCTGCGCGTACCCGCATGTGTTTCTGCCGAAGGCAGCAAAGGCACTTCGTCAGTATGGCTGCGCAATCTTCCGCTCGCACAGGATGTACGTCCCTGGGACGAGGACGAGGGCTTCCTCTACGCCCTCTCGGCTTCGCTGGGCAACAGCAGCAAAACCGTATCCTTCGGTGTCCGCCGCTTCCGCGCCGAAAACGGCAGGCTGACGCTCAACGATCGTCCCATCTTCCTGCGCAGCGAAGCCAATTGCGCCGTATTCCCCGAAACCGGTCATCCACCCATGGATACAGCCGCCTGGAAGGATATCCTTTCTGTCTATAAAAGCTACGGTGTGAACTGCATGCGCTTTCACAGCCATTGTCCGCCGGAGGCTGCTTTCACTGCAGCGGATGAAATGGGCATGCTCATGCAGCCGGAACTTTCGCACTGGAATCCGCGAAACGCCTTTTCCTCGCCGGAGAGCAGAGCATACTACTGTGCAGAGCTTAAAGGCATGCTGCGCATGCTCGCCAATCACCCGTCGTTCGTCATGCTCTCCCTGGGCAACGAGCTGCATATGGATGAAGCCGGACAAGCCTTTGCCGATTCGCTGCTTGCCCTTGCGCACGAAACAGACTCCACGCGCCTGTACGCCGCCGGTTCCAACAACCACTACGGCGCCAGGGGAGAAAACCCGGCGGACGACTTCTACACCTCCTTCTGCTATCGCGAGCACAATCTGCGCGCAACCAGTTCCCCGATGGTCGGCTGGCTCAACGAGCGTTATCCCGACTGGCGCACGGACTATGCGCCTGCCATGCGCGCCATCCGCGCAGCCTGCGCGCAGCCCGTCATCTCCTTCGAGGTCGGTCAGTATGAAATTCTGCCGGACTTTGATGAGCTTGCACGCTTTCATGGCGTTACGCTGCCCAATAATCTGCAGTTGATCCGCGACAAGGTAGAAGCCGCCGGGCTTCTGCCCCGCTGGAAGGCTTATTGCGAGGCAACGGGCGAGCTGTCACTGCTTTGCTATCGCGCCGAGATTGAGGCCGCGCTGCGCACGCAGGGGCTGTCCGGTATCTCGCTGCTGGGCCTGCAGGACTTTCCCGGCCAGGGCACCGCGCTGGTCGGCATGCTCAGCAGCCATCTGGCGCCCAAGCCCTATCCCTTTGCGCAGCCCGCGCGCTTTGCCCGCTTCTTTACAGACGTACTGCCGCTGGCGCTGCTTCCGCGCTTCACCTATACCAGTGCCGAGACGCTTGAAACCGACGTACGCATGGCCAACTACGGCAAACACAGGCTCGAAGGCGTACCCGAATGGACGCTGCGCGGCGGCGGGCTTGCGCTGCATGGCACGCTCGCACCAACCGCTGTTCCCTGCGGAGGGCTTACCGACCTTGGGCGGATTTCCATTCCTCTGGATGGCGTCAGGGAGGCTGTGCGCCTGACGCTGACGCTCTCTCTGTGCGGGCATGAGAATGCCTATTCCATATGGGTATATCCGGATGCAGACGTCGTCTGCCCGGAAAACATATGCGAATGCCGCACGCTGGATTATCATGCGCTTGATGTGCTGCGCCGGGGCGGCACGGTCTTCCTTGCGCCGGATTCCACGCCCGAAGCGCTGCCCCATTCCATTAAGGGACAATTCTCCACGGATTTCTGGTCTGTGGGCACGTTTCCCGCGCAGCCTGGCGGCATGGGGCAGCTTATCGATGCATCGCATCCCATCTTCCGCCACTTCCCCACGGATACGCACACAGACTGGCAGTGGTGGCCGTTTGCAAGCCAGCGCGCCGTGATCCTGCCCGATACGCTCCGTCACCTCCAGCCCATCGTCACCCTGATGGACAGCTATGCCTATCTCCGGCCTATGGCGCAGCTCTTTGAGTGCCGCTGCGGCGCAGGCAGGCTGCTCTTCTCCTCGCTGAACCTGCACAACCTGACGCATTATCCGGAAACCCGCGCGCTGCTGCGCGCTATCTATGCCTATCTGGACAGCGATGTATTTCAGCCTGCGCAGGACATTTCGCCCGAACTGCTTCAGTCGCTCTTCCGCAAGGCATAAAGCAATCCATATAAAAGCTGGATCCATGCTCATCATGGATCCAGCTTTTGATTGATTCTACAGCGTTACTGCCTGCGCGCCGCGCGGATCAGCAAGCCCATCGCAAGGCCGATAACCGCCGGCATCACCCAGCCCAGATTCAGGCTGAAGAAAGGCAGAATCCGCTGTGCCAGAGCAACAGCGCCATCCAGATGCATCCTGCCCTGAAGCGCCGCGGGCAGCGTCTTGATCAGATCAAACAGCGCGGCTGCGCCCGTCAGCGCCGTAACGCTCACATACACGGCACGATCGTGATCAAACAGCTTTCCGCACAGCGCAAGCAGGATCAGCGTGATCGCCAGCGGATAGAGGAACATAAGCACCGGCAGCGAGTATTCGATGATTCTGGACAGGCCGAAATTAGAGACGACAAAGGAGAACACCGTAAAGAGGATCGCCCAGGTCTTATACGCCAGCGCCTTGGGGAACATGCGCGCGAAGGCGTCTGCGCAGCTGGTAACCAGGCCGATAGACGTCTTCAGGCAGGCGAATGTGATGGTCAGCGCCAGCACGATGCTGCCCGCTGCGCCCAGATAATGCCCGGCAATCTGCGCCAGGGCAATGCCGCCATTTTCCGAGGTTTCAAACAGGCCGCGGGACTGCGTGCCCATCACGATGGTCGCAATGTAAATGACCGCCATCAGTGTGCCCGTGAGCACGCCGGAAGCGAGCACATCCTTAGCCACGTCGATATCATCCTCAACGCCCATGGCGCGGATGATATCGATCACCACAATGCCGAACGCCAGGCCTGCAATCGCGTCCATCGTACCGTAGCCCTCGATGAAGCCTGAAAACAGCGCGCCGCTTTGATAGGCAGCAGCAGGCTCCACCGCAGAAACCAGCGCCGACGGACGCGCCAGCGCAGATACAACCAGAATCGTCAGGAAGACAAGGAAGAGCGGGTTGATGATCTTGCCGATCCACACCGTGATGCCCGCCGGGCGGAGCGAGAAGAACAGCACCGCCGCAAAGAACACCAGCGAGAACGCCAGCAGGGCCGCGCCCTGCGGCGCATCGCCCAGCATCGGCGCAATGCCTGTGGTAAACGACGTGGTCGCGCACCTGGGAATAGCAAAGAACGGGCCGATCGTCAGATAGAGCAGGCAGGTGAAGATATAGCCGTAGCGCCTGCCCACCTTGCTGGAAAGCGCCTGCAGACCGTCGGAATGGGTATTGCCGATGGCAGCCACGCCCAGAATCGGGATGCCCACCGCCGTGATAATAAAGCCAACCATCGCTGCCACGACATTGCGCCCCGCCAGCTGACCCAGATGCACCGGAAAAATCAGATTCCCTGCACCAAAGAACATGCCAAAGAGCGTTCCGGCGACCAGGATTCTCTGTTTCAATGTCAGTCGTTTGCGCATAGCCGTCATCCTCTCCGCTAAGATCGTTTTCTTACCACGAATTTTACCATTTTTCTTGCATTCTGAGAAACGCCTGTTCATAATAGGGGTATGAGAAACTTTCATATATCGTCAATGAAGGGAACGCAAGCGCATGGACAGCAAGAAACTGGAAATCCTGATGACGGCAGCCGACCTGGGTAGCTTGACCAAGGCGTCTGAGGTGGTGGGCTACACGCAGTCGGGGCTGACGCACATGATGGACGTACTGGAAAAAGAGATCGGCTTTCCGCTTCTGCAGCGCAGCCACAGCGGCATCCGGCTCAGCCGGCAGGGCGAGCAGCTTATGCCCGCCATCCGGGAATTTCTGCAGGCCAACGCCAACCTGGAAAACCAGATCCGCGCCATTGCCGAGCAAAAAAACGAGGTGATCCGCATCGCGGCCTATTCCAGCATCGCCATGCACTGGATGCCGGAGCTGCTCTATCGTTTCCGCCGCCTCTGCCCGGACGTCAATGTGGATCTGCGCATGGTCGACCATGCGCTGGAGCCCTTTGAGCTGTTGGAAAGCGGGCAGACCGATATGATCTTCGCCAGCAGGCAGCAATACAGCTGCTGCGAATGGACGCCGCTGTACAACGAGCGGATGTATGCCATTCTGCCCAGGGATTATCCGCTTGACGGCCGCAGCAGCTTCCCGATCGAGGAATTCGCCGGTCAGGAATTTCTGATGCCCTACGGCAGGTTTGACATCGACGTCCACGCAGCATTCGAGCCTTTGAGCGTAAAGCCCAACACACGGCTATGCAAGGTGGACGATGAAACGGTTATCCGTATGGTCGGCCGCGGTCTGGGCGTTTCCATGATGACGGAGCTGATGATCCGCGGCAGGACGGACGACGTGCTGTGCGTACCGGTCAGCCCCGCTGTCATCCGTGAACTGGGCATGGGCGTACATGTGCGCCGCAGGATGAGCGAAAACATGAAAAAGCTGCACGGCTGCGTATTGGCCTTCATCCGTGACAGAGCATAGTGTTCCGGGCGCGCAGCGCCTGACCAAGCAAGCAAAAGCTCGCCGGTCATTCCGACTGGCGAGCTTTTCTGTTGATATACGCTTACGGGTTCGCGTCCCGTCCGAACACTTCCCATTCAATCAGCGCCGGGAAGGCGGAAGGATCGTCGCTCTTTTGCATCCGCTCCAGGCGCATCCAGCGAACGCGGTGCTCGCCGCCAAGCGGAATAAACTGGCGGTCGCCTGTCTTCTGCAGGTCATACGCCATCTCGCTGCCATCCGAAAGCACCACGCAGCCGCCGACCCAATATGCGTCGTGCGGAAAATCCGCGCGCAGCGTCAGCGCCATCTCGTCAACCTGAACCTCACGGCCAAAGTCGAGCAGACACCAGGCATCCTCCCGCGCGCCAATGCCCCAGGACTGGAACGGCCACTCTCCGTGATAATCGCTGTGGTACATGCCGTCGATCACATTGCGCGCCGCAAAGCAGGATTCGCCGCGCGTTTCCACATTGGCCGTGCAGTGCGGGAAAAAATCGGTGTCGCCGCGAAGATCGGACGGATTACACGCCAGATTGCGGCGAACAGATACTTCCGCTTCCGCCATGGCGCGCGCCGTAACGATATGCCGCCCGCCGCCGAAGGCTACCGGACAATACGCCAGTCGATGCTCGCCGGCAGGAATCGTCCACGTCATCTTCCCCTCCGGAAGATAGACCTCTCCCGGCAGAATCGTCGCGTCCATCTGCACGATCAGATGCTTGACGTCCGACAGGATTTCAATTCTGTCGCCCGGTTCATAGGCCCGATCCACGCAAAGCAGCGCCTCGCTTGCATGCGCAGCCTGCGCAAGCAGCTCGCCCTTACCGGTATAAACGCGAATGGTGATCATCGCTTCCTCCTCAGATCCAGAGCATCGGATCCGTTCCGTTCAGCTTGGCGAGCGCCTCCATGAAGAAGTAATCGCCGTAGGTAATGTTGGTATGTCTGCCCGCGCCGTCGTCATGATAGCTGGCTGTACAGTGCGTGAGCACGCCGCAGATACGGTCGCTAAAATCACAGCAATGCTCGATCATGCCGTCCAGCAGCCGCTCCGCCGCAGCCTGGCAGGCTGTATCTCCCGTGAGCTTCGCCAGTTCAAGCAGGCCGCAGGCCGCAATCGCGCCGGCCATATTGTCGATGCGCTCCTCGCCCTTGGGCTGGCAGAAGTCGGAATCCGTCAGTCCGTCCTCGCGGATATTGGCCATAAAGTATGCAGCAATGCGCTGAGCCGTCTCCAGGTAGCGCGCATCCTTGGTATTCATATACGCCAGCGTAAAGCCATACAGACCCCACGCCTGGCCGCGGGACCAGCTGCTGCCCAGCGCACAGCCCTGTCCGGCGACCTCGCCGATGCGCGCGCCGGTCTGCGGGTCAAATTCCACAATATGCGCTACCGAGCCGTTTTCGCGGACAAACTCGCGCATCGCCATATCCGCATGCAGGCAGGCAACTTTTGCAAAGCGCGGGTCCTCCGTCATGCGCGAGGCACGGAAAAGCAGAGACAGATTCATCATACAATCGATGATGGCGTAGCCCATCTTGTGCTTCTCATTCCAGGCGCGGATATATCCCACGGGACTGTAGCGGCCCATGAGCAGGTTTGCCGCGTGCAGCGTATCCAGCGCCGCCTGCTCATCACCCAGCAGCTTGTCGTGCGCGCCGCAGGAAAGCAGGTACATAAAGCCGACGTCGTGATTGAGATAGCGGAAGGCACGGAACTCAGAAGTAAGCATGTCCTCTGCACGCAGAGCCTCGGTTTTGAACTGCTCGTCCTTCGTCTGGCAGTACAGCTGCCACATCAGGCCCGGCCAGAAGCCGCCCGTCCACCAGCTGTTGCCGTCATAGGGCGAGGTGATCCACTTTCCGTCCGCACTCTTGTAAGGCAGAATACCCTCCTGCGCCGCCAGCTTTGCGCCGCGGCGATATTTTTCTGCGATTCTGGCGGCAACCTCTGCCGGATTATTGCGCATCATCGAGCACCTCCTGAGGACTATGGTCGGGCAGCTCATCCCCTGCCGCGCAGTATACCGCGCAGACAAGCTCTGTGATTCCCGGCTGTATAGCTGCATGCAGCGTCGGCAGTACCGTTCGCGTATGCATCAGATTCGTATTGCATTCAGGCTGGATAACCTCGCCCTTCGCATAGCCGCCAAGCGCGTAAATCGCGCTCGTACCGTACGCGCCATGCGCGGCGGCATGCGTTTCGTCCGCCTCCAGCCGCGTGCGGATGCGATCGCACGGGCGCGCGCCCGCCCAGTCGCGCTTGACGGCGAAAGCGCCTTCCGCCGCCTCTAGCGCCCTGTCGCTGCGGATCACATGGCGGCGGATGTGCCAGTTTCCGCCGACGGGAATGATCTGCGTATCGACAAACACGCGCTCCATCGGCGACCAGCGGCACACCACCCGATCCTCCATGAGCGCAAAGCTCTCGCAGCCGCTGCGCGCATGCCACAGGCCACGCCCAGCCTCCTTGAAGGCCAGCATGCTATCATATGCGCCCTTTTGCAGCGTACCCGCTTCCTTGACGACAGAGAAGGCGAACTGCGTAGAATACGCAAATTTCTCGTATTTCTCGTCCTCGTGCATGTGCTCATAGGCGTGGTTGCCCGCTGTATACGCCGTCACCATGCGATTCTCCTTGTCGCGGGTGATCAGCAGGCGAACCTGCTCGTCCAGAAAGCGCTCCGGCGCTATGTATGTGCATTCCTCGTCCGCCCAGAAGGGATGATCCTGCTCAAGCGCCAGCACGGCGAACACCTTCATCGCCCAGTACGGCGAGCCCGGCGCATTATAGCCCTCGCTGATGCACAGGTTCGGATAGCCGTAGCCGACGGTCAGCACGCCGCCGCGGTCAAAAATCGGCATCTTCATCCATGCGCGGATATTGGAAAGCAGCAGATGCCTGATCCCGCCCCACGTCATGCCTTCGGGCTTCGCCCCCGCCAGCGCCAGGGCCGACCAGAAGGACGACTGCGCAAAGCGGTATGTCATGCTGCGTCCGTAGGGAATCGCGCGGCCCTCACCGTCAAACCAGCAGGCAAAGCGCGGCGCAATGCGCTTTGCGCGCTCGATAAACCGCGCCGCGCGCTCCGGATCGCGATCGCCCATCACCTTCGCATAGACCAGGCCGTAATAATGGAATGCCCAAAGCGTATAGTAATCCCGCTGGGTCGCCTTGTCAAAATACCAGCCGTCGGAAACATAGTGGCTCTCCGCCAGCGCAAGATCCTCGTCCAGGCGCGCCTGATCGACAGGGCGTCCCACATGCATGAAGCCCACGTTCACCAGCACACGGAAGAAGCGCCAGTTGTTCTTGGGCATATCGTGAAGGTTGATCTGGTTCATCCAGGCATACAGATTGTCCTGCTGCGCCGGGGTCAGCTCGTGATAAAACCGGTCGGGAATCAGGCAAAGCGCCATACCCATGACTGCCATCTCGACCATGCGCTGATCAAACGGGCCGATCTCACCCCAATACTCCTCATGCTGCGGGTCGGTGCCGTTGATGATGCCGTCTTTCCACAGTGCCCAATACGGCTCCGCCTCGGGGCATTTGCCCGCCAGCATCGGCACCAGCGCCCAGAGGATGCGCGAAAAGCCTTCCATGCCCGCGACGTCCTCGCTGTAATGCGCGCTGCCCTCTCCGATCAGCAGCCTTGTCCTGCCCGGAGACAGGCAGGAAACCACCGGTTCGATCAGCTGCACCGCCGCGCGCACCATATCCGCGCGGTTCAGGATAGGATTCCTGCTGATTTCATTCATGGGTGTCCACCCTTTCTATCGTAAATGTTTCCTCAAACGCGTCGGCCGCATCGGCCGTGAGCATCAGCCGCCAGACACTGCCCGGATAGTTCTTTGCCATGCGCGCATCGCTGACCGGGATCTCCTCTACAGCAGCCGCAAGCCGCGGATCAAAGCCAATGCGGATATGTCCGGCCGCCGCACAGCCCTGCGCAAGCGCGGGCGCATGGCGCAGCATAAACACCCAGGTTACCGGCTGCGCGCTTTTCAGGCAGATCCGGTCGCAAAGCGTGAGCGCAGCCGTCAGTTGAAGCCGTCTTTCACAGCAAACCACGCCCGCGTCCTCACCGTATGCACCGGCGATATCCAGCGCCAGTCCATCCTCCAGCCGCATCACCCGGGCCGCGCCAAAGGCTTCTCCTGCCCGCTGCTCACAGCCGCCGATCATCGGCAGGTTGTGATATGCGGAGCGCGTATTGAAGAGCGTGTACCGCGCATCCGAAAATGTTTTGGCGGTATACGTCATGTTGCCAAGGTCGATGATTTCCGGTTCGCCATCCACATAGAGCATGAACGAGCCGACGTCGTTATGGTTGTGGGATTCCCCGTTATGTCCGCCCTTGGCGCACAGAATCATGCCGCACTGCTCAGCCACGCGCAGCTGCAGATCCGGCAGGTAAACGTCCCGCCGACCGATCTGCGCAGACGCCATCAATTCAGGCGCATGAAACAGCCTCGCAAGCAGGCGCGTAAAATGCGGCACATCCGCAATCTGCCGGGACGGCGTGCCTCTGTGCGCCATACCCAACGCAATGAGCGCCGGATCATTCAGCTTTTCTCCAGCAAGCTGCAGCCGCTCGCCGCAAAGGAAGGGTTTTGCATCGCAGTCTGCAAAGTTGACAAACCAGCCGTTGGGCAGCTGCGTCTTAACCGGGAAGGACAGGATATTCCGGATCTTCTCCTCCTGCCAGAAAACCATGCGCCCCTGCGTCACATGCTCCAACAGTTCCAAGCAATCCAACAGCGCGCCGCCCGCCATGTTGTAATAGGCCGTGCCCTCGTCGCAGCCGCCGTCCTGCGGGATTACCGCCAGCCAGCGGTCAAGCATCCGGCAGGCGCGTTCGGCAAGCCGGGAAAAGCGCAGCGTATCCTGCATTTCCACAGAGGCCGTCAGCAGGATATTGGAAATGATCCACGGCGTCCAGTTGCACAGATCCCTGCGGATAAAGCCCATCCACCAGAAATCGTCATGCACCATAAACGGCGTGAATATGCGTTCCTCCAGCTCGCGGCGCAGCCGCCTGCGCACAACAGGAGCAGCCACATCCAGCGCATCGCCGACAAGGCAGTCCGTCAGCGCAAGAATCATGGCCGTCTGCGCGGCAAACAGATCAATATACCGATCGTCCATCTCCGGCAGCGGCTTGTCTGCCGGCTTGAGCGCACCGGGAATGGGATTGACATTGTGCGCAGAGATCACCCAGGTGCTCTCTTCCAGCAGGCACCATACGCCGTCGATCACATCGTACAGCGCCTCCTGCCCGCCGGTGAGGCACATGTGCATCACCGAAGCGATCAGCTTTCTTCTGCGCAGAAAATACGGATTCTCATATGCCTTTCGGCTTCCCGTCGTAACAAACGCCATGAACTGCGAAGCCGTGCACATGGGATAGGGCACATCCTTCAGCTGCGCGTAGAGCTCAAGAAGATCTGCGCGATCCTCCTCGCTGACGCCTGCCCAAGCAGCGCGATCCTGCATCACAGGAAAGGGGCAGACCGGCAATGTGTCGATCATTTCCCGGAGCGGATGCACATCAAGAAACGGTCCAAACATGCGGTCTGTCCCCCTTATGAGTCCTTTTTATCCTCTTTATCTTTAGCCTTTCAGGCCCGAGGTCGCAATGCCCTCGATGAAGTACTTCTGCAGGCACAGGAAGACAACAGAGACCGGCAGCAGCGACACCAGCGAAGCAGCCATGATCAGGTGATAATCGCTGGAGTTCTCCTGAATGAAGCGGCGCAGGCCCACCTGGATGGTCTTGTTGAAATCGCGGGTCAGGTAGATCATCGGGCCCATGTAGTCGTTCCACGTGCCAACGAACGTGAAGATAACCAGCGTTGCAATGGCCGCCTTGGACAGCGGCAGCATGATGCGCGCCCAGATGCCATACTCGCTCAGGCCGTCGATGCGGGCAGCCTCACAAAGCTCGGTAGGCACGCCCTGATAGAACTGGCGCATCAGGAACACACCAAAGGCAGAGAACGCCTGCAGAACGACCATTGCCCAGAGCGTATCATACAAACCCATGGAACGCATCATGATAAACTGCGGCAGCATATACGCCTGCCACGGCACTGCGATGGTCGCAATATAGGCCAGGAACAGCACGTCACGCCCCTTAAAATGAAGCTTGGCAAACGCATACGCCGCGAAAGACGAGGTCAGCGTCTGCAGGAAGGTGACAACGATCGCGATAAACGCCGTGTTCTTAAAGTAGGTGAGCATCGGCACCTTCTGCCAGATGAGCACGTAGTTTTCCCAGCGCAGGGTCTCCGGAATCCACTTCATCGGATAAGCGAAAACCTCACGGTCCAGCTTAAGCGAGGAGGAGATCATCCACACAAAGGGAATCAGCGTAAAGAGCGCAACGCTGATGAGCACGATGTACAGCAGTGTCTTGCCGAGCATCTGCAGGGCGGGATTATCCTTTTTGATGGCATTCTTTTCCATAACAGCCTGAGACATGATCCTTCCTCCTTTCTTAGTCGTTGGCGAATTTCTTTTCGCTGCTGAACTGGATCACCGCGATTACAAGCACGATCACCAGCAGCACCATCGAGATCGCGCTGGCCAGGCCGTACTTGTTCTGCATAAAGGCCACATCATAGATGTAGTAGACCAGCATCTTGGTGGACCGGCCCGGGCCGCCCTCGGTCATGATGGCTACGACGTCAAAGATCTTGAAGCAGGAGATGATCATCATGATGGAAGCAAAGAACGTCGTCGGCTGCAGCTGCGGGATAGTGATATTGGTAAACTGCTGCCACTTATTCGCGCCGTCGACAGTCGCCGCCTCATACAGTTCGCGCGGGACGCCCTGCAGCGCAGCCAGATAGATGACCATGTAATAGCCCATGTTTCGCCACACGGACACCAGAATAATGGCCCACATGGCCATGGTACTGTCCGCTGTCCAGCTCTTGTTGAAAGGAATACCCAGCAGCTGGATGAGCTGATTGACCGGGCCGTCCTTCATGAGCATAAAATTCCAGCATACGCAGATGGCAACCATTGAGGCGACATACGGGAAGAAGAAAATCGTACGGAACGCCACCGCGCCCTTAACTGCCTTATTGAGCGCCATGGCCAGCGCAATCGCACAGATGAGCGTCAGCGGCACGGTGATGAGCGTATAGAAAATCGTATTCTTGAGCGCGATGCCCAGATCGACGCGGCGGAAGAAATAGGTGAAATCGCCCTCGGCAAGCTTTTCAATCACCTTTTCAATCTTGAAGATATCGGCATAGTTTTCAAAGCCGACCCACTTCATATTCGCCATCGCGCCGCCGTTCCATTCCACAAAGGACAGCAGCACAGAAAAAACAACGGGAACAAGGGTAAAGATCGCAAAACCAAGGAAGTTGGGCGCGAGGAAGGAATACGCAATGAGCGTGTTCTTCTTCTCCAGCCGGCTCATCTTCCGCCTTGCGGCCTTTGCAGACGCCTGTGCCATGATGGATATACCCCCTTCTGCGGCATACGCCGCCTTTCCCGCTTGCGAAATATGCAGACGGCAGAAAGCATCTGTATATTTCGCAAGCGTATGTCATCGATACACGTCAAATTGAGAAGAAAGGGAGCGGGGCGAGCGAGATGTTCGCTCTCCCCGCTCCCCGTCAGGTGAGATTTACGGAAATTACTCGAACAGCTCAGCAACGCGCTCGTTCATTTCCTCAATGCCCTCTTCCACATCGATCTCACGGGTCATGATGAGGCTGTGCTCCTCGTTGACCACGCTCTGAATCTCAGAGAGCTTGTCCACGACCGGCCACTCCATGCCGACGTAGGACGGGATCAGCGCAGCCTTGGAGGCTTCGTCGGTCGGGAAGCCGTCGACGGCGGACATGGTGCCCGCAACGTTCTCGGAGACCCAGGCCGGACGGGTGCCGGTGGCAGCGGTGGTGGCAGCACCCTCTTCGCCGCACAGCCAGGAAATGTACTTCCAGGCCAGATCCTTGTTTTCGGCCTTCTCGTTGATCATCACGCCGGTCAGGTTGCCGAAGGAAGAACCAGCGGCCACGCCCTCAGCGTGCGGCACAGCGGTGATGCCCCAGTTGAAGCTGCAGGTGCCGTCCTTGATGTAGCCCATCAGGGTGGAGACATACCAGTAGCCCATCGGCATCATGGCGATGTTGCCGTTGGCGAAAGCCGCGCTGTAGTGCAGGCCGGAGGCCTTCAGCTCATTGTACGCCATGCAGGCGCCGGCGTCTTCCAGATCCTGATACAGGTTGTAGTAGTACGCCAGATCGGAGTATTCGCCGTCAGCCAGCGTGTTCACGCCGTCACACACGGCCCAGTTCGCAACAGCAGACAGCCAGGTGTGGTAGTGGGTGCCGTAGACGCCATCCTTGGTCATAGCCTTGGCCAGCTCAGCGTACTGATCCCAGGTCATGTCGTTGGTCGGATAGGCAACGCCGGCAGCGTCGAACAGATCCTTGTTGTAGAACAGAACCCAGAAGTCAGAGCGGAACGGAAGCGCATACTGCACGCCGTCCACAGCGTAGTTGACCTCGGTGCCGACATAACCGGAGAGGTCGAAGCCGTCCGCAGCGATGTAATCGGTCATCGGAGCGGCATAGCCGGCAGCCTGCCAGTTGATGATGTCGCGCGCTTCCTTGATCATCACGACGTCGGAGGTATCGCCGCCGGAGAGCATGGTGCCAACCTTGATGGCGTAGTCCTGAGACGCCACGTCGATGTACTGCAGGTCAACGTCCGGATACTTCGCCTCAAACGCGGCTTCCTGAGCAACCAGATACGGCGTCGTGGTCGCGTCCCAGGTGACGACGGTCAGAACCTGCTTGCCTTCCGCGCAGGCACCAACCATAGCCAGGCACAGCATGAGCGCCAGGGCCAGAGTGAGCATCTTTTTCATGTGAGTTTCCTCCTTTTCGATTCTGAGCAAAAATGTTACCGCTTACATTCCTCATGAATAACCCATTTATCCCTCAGAAAGCGCACATTTTCAGCTCAATCCTTAGGATTATTATATAACCCCCTCAAACGGGTGTCAAGGTTTTGTTCAAATTGACGCTATTATTTTATCTATCTGCCGTTGTATTTCAAATTATGTTACCGATAACATTTTCGTATTGATTGAGCATTCAACCTATTGTATAATAGGATCATCATCGCTGCGCACCGCGCAGAAAAGAGGCTCCCATGCATCAGAAGATCACCATCTACGATATCGCCCGGGAAGCCGGCGTATCCACGGCAACCGTCACGCGCGTCATCTCCGGCAGCGCAAGCGTCAAACCCGCCACACGCGAAAAGGTGCAGCGCGTCATTGACGCGCACGCTTATGCCCCCAGCGCATCTGCCCAGCACCTGGAGCATGGGCGCTCCAGAACGATTGCCATCGTCATGCCTACCATCGTCAATCCTTATTTCACGCGCATCTACGATGCAGCTTACTGGGAGAGCCGGGCCAACGGCTATAACGCATGGCTTTTCCAGGTCAAGGAAAACAATCCCATTCCCCGCGAGCTGGTGGACGAGCTCATCCGCAGACGGCTGGACGGCGTGCTCTTCGCTGGCAGCATCTGGTCCGCCGAGTGGGGAGACCTCACCGACGCGCTCTCGCGCCTCAAGCACCACATGCCCGTGGCCGTCGTCTGCCCGCCAACCGTCAAGCTCGACTGCATCTGCATTCACAGCGATCTTGTAGGCTGCTCCCGTCTGCCTGTGCGCCATCTGCATGCGCTGGGTCACAGGCGTATCGCCTTTATCGGCGGCTCCATGCAGTTCAAGGATAATTCCAAGCGCGGCGAAAACTTCCTGGAGGAGCTGCGTGCCCTCGATCTGCCGGACGATCCCGCCTATCACGTGGACACAGGCTACGACGAGGAGGGCGGCGAGCGCGCCATCCTGCGCATGCTCTCGGGCATGGACAAGCACCGCTATCCCACCGCGCTGATCGCCTTCAACGATCGCGTGGCGCTGGGCGCCATCAAGCAGCTCAAACAGATGGGGCTCAAGCTGCCGGAGGATATGGCCGTCATCGGCTGCGACAATCAGTTCTTCTGCCCCTACACCGATCCGCCTCTGACAAGCGTGGACCTGCACCCCGAGGATATGGCGCAAAGCGCAGTACGCGAGCTGCTCGTCGCGCAGTCCGCTTCCACGCAGTCCTTTTCCCTGATGCGCGAAGCCACGCTGATCGTACGCGAAAGCTGTGGCGCCAAGCTGGGCCCGCGCAAACCCGACTAAGGAGGAATCCGTATGCTTTATCCGAAGACGAACGCCGCCCGCATCGTACTCGACCTGTCCGGCATGTGGGATTTCCGGCTGAGCGAAAACGACCCGTGGGAAAGCATTGCCGTGCCCGCCTCTTATAACGACCAGAAGGCCGACCGTCGTTTCCGCAGTCACGTCGGCTTTGCGTGGTATCGCACACAGCTGGTGGTTCCCGCCTTCTGCGCCGGGCAGCGCCGTGTGCTGCGCTTTGACGCCGTGACTCATGATGCTGTCGTCTGGCTGAACGGCAAAGAGCTGTGCCGCCATCGAGGCGGCTTCCTGCCCTTCGAAGCCGACATCACCGCCGCAGCCGAGCCGGGGCAGCGCTGCGAATTGCTTGTGCGCGTCGATAACCGCATCAGCCACAGCACGCTGCCCGTAGGCAACGAAGGCGGCGTCGCATTTTTCGGTTCGGACAACGCCGGTATCCCCTCCGTCGAAGCCGGCAAACGGCGCCAGCAGGAAAATGGCATCAACCTGCCCAATTTCGATTTCTTCAATTACGCCGGCATTACCCGCCCTGTGCGCCTGTATACCACGCCGCCGTCCTATATCGATGGCATAACACTTGACGCAGACATGTACGGCACGCTACGCTATGCGGTAAAGACCATCGGCGAAGGCTCCGTGCAGATCGATATCGCAGATGCCGACGGCAGAACCGTTGCCTCGGCCGACGGCAGCGAGGGCACGCTCTCCCTGGCCAATCCCCGGCTGTGGGAGCCCTATCCCGGAACGCCGTATCTGTATACGGCACGCATCCGCTTTGGCAGCGACCTGTATGAACAGCATTTCGGCTTCCGCAGCGTCGAGGTGCGCGGTCACAGCATCCTGCTGAACGGCAATCCCATTCACCTGCACGGCCCCTGCAAGCACGAGGATCTGCCCTTCCACGGGCGCGGTCTGGACATGTGCGCAAACGTCGTCGATCTCTCCCTGTATCGCTGGCTGAACGCCAACGCCCTGCGCATGAGCCACTACCCCTACGCCGAGGAGATGTACGATCTGTGCGACCGCGAGGGTATTCTGGTCGTGGACGAGACACCCGCCGTCGGCATCGGCGCAGGCGACAGGACAGACCCGTACAAAACCTTCCCGCTCTTTGATTATCACGCACAGGTGCTGCGCGATATGATCGCGCGCGACCGCAATCATCCCTGCGTCATCATGTGGAGCCTGGGAAACGAGCCGGACACCGAACATTTCCCGCAGTCCGCTTACGATTACTGGAAACCCCTTTATGATCTGGCTCATGCGCTGGATACGCAAAACCGCCCGGTCACGATGGTCTGCTGCCAAAATGATTATACGCGCGATCTGATCACCCGCACGATGGACGTGGTATGCGTCAACCGTTACTACGGATGGTATAACCTTTCCGGCGATCTGGAAACAGCCAAATATGCCTTCAACATCGAACTGGATTTCTGGGAGAAGATTGACAAGCCGCTCATTCTCTCCGAATACGGCGCAGATACCGTCAACGGCCTGCACAATGTCGTGCCGGAAATGTTCTCCGAAGAATTCCAGGTCGAGTACTATGAGGCCATCCACGAATGCCTCGATGCAAGGGCCTTTGTCGCCGGCGAATTCCCATGGAACTTCGCGGACTTTGGCACCCAGCAGGGGCCCATGCGCTCAGGCGGCAACCGCAAGGGTCTGTTCACCCGGGACAGAAAACCCAAGATGGCCGCACATTACTTCAGGCGGAGATGGAACAACTTTAAAAAGTAAGCGCATTCCTGAAAAGCAACGTCTCAAAGCATACAAAAACCACGCCTTTCCATCACGGAAAGGCGTGGTTTTTTGTCCGGTCCAGCGATTTGCTCAAGCTGCTCCATCAGATACCCGAAGCTGCCTCCATCCCGGCCTGCTGCGCGCCTCAATGCACCGCAGCTATCGTTGTGCAGGCATCCTTGTTTTACAGGCTGCTGCTTGCAATCAGATGATGATCCTTGGGAAGATTCAGCTTCTGCACATCGTGATCAAAACGCCAGTGGATCCTCGCCTCGCGTTCTCTTGCCACGGCAGTAAAGTGCAGGAGCGCAATGCCCAGGCTCAGGTCCGTATCGATCGGCGTGCTGTAGTCATCAGGTCTGCTGATCAGGCTGATGCTGCCGTCTTGAATCAGGAATCCATACGCCTGACGATTCAGATAGCTGGGCGACAACGTTACCGCATACAAAGCCTCCCACAGGATATCGTCGTAAAAACCAATGTACTCATCCAGGCGATGGGTATTGCCCCAGGTCCCCAGAAACGCGAGATCATAGATGCTCCGCTTGGGTTCCATGTATTGGCGCTTTGCTGCGATATCCACCTCGGACATGCTGTGGATATTCACCTGCAGACGCTTTGCCGACTTCTTGCCGTAGCCAAAGGCCGCAATCGCCGCCACCTCCAGCTCCGAATCAATACCGAGCGCCGTTTTAACCCTTTCGCTGTCCGTGAAGGTCAGATAGCAGCTGTCCAGGCCCATATCCACCAGCTTCAGAATCAGATCTTCCATGATATAGCCGGCATTCAGATAGGCCTTATCATGCTTTTCAGACAGCAGCACCATATACTGAGGCGCACCGATCAGATACTGATTATAGCCCGCTGCGCCTTCCAGCGCAGCCTTGGCCTCCGCGCCGAAGAAATAGAGCTGGGTTTTGAGCTCCGGGAACAGGCGTTGAACAGAATTGCGGTAATAGGTCCTGATGGTTTTCAGCGAAGAAAGAGAAACCTTTTTATCCGTAAACTCGCGGAAGGTTTTTCTGTTCTGAATCAATACACTGTAATTCATATAAGCGCCTCCCTGTATGTTTATTTCTTTTCTGTGATCGCATTATACCCCAATTCCCACTTTCTTTCTGTGATATAGTCACATTCTGCCATCCTTCACCTGCTTCTTTTTGCCTGCAAAGCAAAAAAGGAACCCACCAGGCGATTATGCCTGGTGGGTTCCTGATTCCTAAGAACGTTTTGGATTCCTGACCGGATGCCTTAGCCCAGCCTGATCACATTCCAGCTCAGCGCCGGCAGCTTGATCGTCAGTATGCCATCCTTGATTTCGCCGTCCCTGATCGTTACCGGAGCAACGTTGTCGGGATTCTCTTCTGTATTCACGGCCTTGACGTCATCGTGATGCAGCACGATATGTTCCTGAACCGCCTTCACGTCAAACGCACGCAGGTCCACCGTCACCAGCAGATCCTCCTGCATATCCTTATTGACCGCAAAGATGGTCACCGTGCCGTCCTCCGCCTTGGTCGCCGCCAGATCCAATACCGGCACGCCTTCGTAGTCCACGCAGTCGTATACCGGGCTGCTCACCAGCGCGTTGAGCGATTCACCGCGGCCATAAACAGAAGCATGCATATACGGCCAGTAGATCGTCTGCATCCAGGCGCCGCCGCCGTTGCGCGTCATGATCGGCGCGATGACATTGACCAGCTGCGCCAGACAGGCGATCTTCACGCGATCGGCATTGCGGATGAGCGTGATGAGCATGCTGCCGCACAGCAGTGCATCCTCAAAGTTATAGATATCCTCCAGCAGCGGAAGCGCCTCGCCCCAGCGGTCGCGCTTTTTAATTTCCTCATCCTGCTCAGCGCTGTGATACCAGATATTCCACTCGTCGAAGGAAAGGTTGAGCTTCTTTTTGCTCTTCTTTGTGCCGCCCACGGCGTCGCAGATGGAAACGACGGTCTTGATGAAGGAATCCATGTCCATCGTGCGCGCCAGGAATCCCGGCGTATCGTTGGTCGGATTGCCGTAGTAGCGATGCAGGGAGACGTAATCCACATTCTCGTAGCACTGTTCGAGCATCTCGCGCTCCCAGGCGCCGAATGTCGGCATATCGGTATGCGAGGAGCCGCAGGCCACCAGTTCGATGCTGCTGTCCACCCATTTCATCATCTTGGCTGCTTCGTTAGCGGTACGGCCGTATTCATAGGCGGTCTTGTGGCCCATCTGCCACGGACCATCCATCTCGTTGCCCAAACACCAGAGCTTGATGCCAAAGGGATCCTTCGCACCGTTTTTGATGCGCAGATCACTCCAGTAGCTGCCACCCTTGTGATTGGCGTATTCAACGATATTGCGCGCCGCATCCGCGCCGCGGGTACCCAGGTTGACCGCATACATCACATCGGAGTTCATCTCTTTGGCCCAGCGGCAGAATTCATGCAGCCCCACCTCGTTGGTCTCGGTGGTGAACCACGCCAGATCCAGCCTGCGCGGGCGCTGCTCGCGCGGGCCGATGCTGTCCTCCCAGTTAAAACCGGAAACGAAATTGCCGCCGGGGTAGCGGATAATCGGTACGTTCAGATCGCGGATCAGCTTCATCACATCCGTGCGGAAGCCGTCTGCATTGGCCGCAGGATGACCGGGCTCGTAGATGCCGTTATACACGGCGCGGCCAAGATGCTCCAGAAATGAACCGTAGATTCTCGGGTCAATCCTGCCGATGACATAATCTTTGTCCAGAATAACCTTTGCCTGTTTCATTCTTGATACTCCTTTTAGCCCTTGACGCTGCCCGCCGTCATGCCCGCCATGAAGGACTTCTGGCAGAACAGATAGACGATGATGATCGGAACGACGGCCATCACCGCGCCCGGCATCAGCACATCATAGGCGTTGCCATAGGGCGTGATGGTGGTGCCCAGGCCGATAGGCAGGGTAAACTTGGTATCCTGGTTGAGCACGATCAGCGGCCAGAGCAGGTTGTTCCAGCTGTTCATGGCGGAGAGAATGCTCATCGCGCCGAAGGCCGGGATCATGATCGGCACCATGATGCGGAAGAAGATACCGTAATCCGTACAGCCGTCGATACGGCCGGCCTCAATGAGCTCCTTGGGCAGGCCGGAGCAGTACTGACGGAAGAAGAACACCATGAACGACGGAACCAGATACGGCATGATAACGCCGAAATAGGAGTTCGTCATCTTCATGCTGATCAGCGCGCGGTACATCGGCAGGAGCAGGATCTCAAAGGGCATCATCAGCAGGATGAGCACGATGATGTCAAAGACCTTCTTGCCGCGGAAATTATACATAGCCAGCGCGTAGCCTACGATGGAGGCGAAGAACAAGCCGACCACCGTCTGCAGCAGCATGACGATCAGGCTGCTCTTGTACCAGGACCAGTAGATACCTTCGCGGTAGGTATTCAGCGCGTTGTAGTTGGTAAAGGACATGATATCCGGCTCAATCCTGAAGCTCAAGCCCTGGCGCAGGATCTCGGTACCGGGTTTGAGCGAAGAGAGGAACATGAAATAGAACGGCATCATCAGGAAGATCGCAGCGATGACGAAGAAGATGCCGATGACAATCGTGCTGGCATTCGCTTTTATCTTCTGTCCCATCACGCATCCTCCTTCTTAAAGAAGCCCATGAGCAGCAGCTGGATCATGTTCACACCGAACACCAGCAGCAGCAGCGTGATGCCGATGGCAGACGCCAGGCCCATGTTGTTCTTGGTGATGCCCATCATGTACATGTAGCCGACGATGGTGCGGCCGATGCCGCCCGGGTTCGACTGCTGCCAGAGCGCGACGGACTCGGTAAACATCGAGAAGCCGCCGAGCACCGTGATGGTGAGCACGTAGATCAGCGTCGGGCGGATGGACGGCAGGGTGATGTGCAGGAACGCCTGAACGGTGTTCGCGCCGTCGATCTTGCCCGCCTCATGCAGATCCGCCGGGATCGACTGAATCGCAGAGTAGAAATAGACGATATTCACGCCCATCCAGCGCCACAGCGTCAGCAGAACGAGGACAAATGTGCTGCTGCCCGAGAACTGCAGCCACATCTTGGGCGCTGCGCCGAACATGCCAATGAACCGGTTGGCGATGGAGGTTTCCAGGCTGCCGAAGGCCAGACGGAACACAATACCGGCGACGATAATGGACGTCAGCGCCGGAATAAAATACAAAGACTTAAAGAAGTTCGGCATCGGCGCATTCTTGGAGGCCAGCATCGCCGCAAAGAGCAGCGGCACCGGGATCAGGATGGCGACGTCCCAAACGGTAAACAGCGCCGTGGTCTTCAGCGCCATAATATAGTTCTTGGTCAGCAGCTTGTTGTAGTTGCTCAGGCCGATGAATTCCGCCTGCGTCGGACCATCGATGCGCTGGAAGCTCATGATGATCGTAGAGATGGTGGGATAGAGATAGACGCCCAGCAGATAGATGACAAACGGCGCGATCATGACATACGGCACGATGCGCGGGTCATTCAGACCGGACAGCTTTGCTCTGGGACGCTTCTGCGCGGATTGCATACGGCGCCTCCTTCCTGATGAGCCATGCTCATCCGTCATAATTAAAGTAGAAAGAGGGAGAAGGGAAGATCCCTTCTCCCTCTTTCAATCCTTGAGGAGTTTTTCTATGATGATATGATTCTTTCTTACTCGATCATCATGCGCAGCTCTTCAGCGCAGTCCGCAGCGACGGTCGCCGGATCCTGACGCAGGATGAAGAGGTTGTAACCCATCTGCTGCTTGACGATATCGGCAGCGGTCGGATAGGTGTCGATCAGGCAGGTCGGAGCAACGCTGTCCAGCGTGCCTTCGATCGCGGCGAAGATGTTGTCCTCGTAGTACTGGAAGAACTTGTTGTCCTGCTTCAGATCCTCAGAGCCATACAGATCGGTACGGATCGGGTCGAAGCCCAGCAGCAGCCAGGACTGCAGGCCAGCGTCATAGCCCATGGTAGCGAAAGCCAGGTAATCCTTGGCCAGCTCGAGGTTCTCGCTGGTCTTGATCACAGCGGTACCGGTGCCGCCCATCTGAGCGGTCTTGTAGCCACCGTCAGCCCACAGCGGCATCGGGGCAACCTTCATCTTGCCCTGGAGGTCCGGCATGTAGTTGAGGAAGCGGTCGGAGTACCAGAACGGCATCATGACAGAGGCGCAGTTGCCCTGGTTCATCCAGCCGTAGTACTCTTCAGCGTGGTGGTTGCCGCCCGGAGTCGCGATGGCGGTGCCGTCCTTCATCATGTTGTCCATGAAGGTCAGGGTGTCGATGACAACCTGCTCATCCATGCGCACAGAGCCGTCCTCGGCGAGCCAGTCGCCGCCATGCTGGCTGACCATCGGATAGATGCTCCAGCAGTCGGAGGTCTCCCAGGTGGTCATCGGCTTGCCAGTCTTTTCGAGCACGACCTTGCCGGCAGCAGCGAAGTCGTCCCAGGTCTTGATGTCGAGATAGTTGATGCCGGCGGCCTCAAGGATCTCGGTGTTGTAGAACACGACGCAGGCGCCGATGTGGTGATCGATGCCGTAGTAGTTGCCCTGGCGAGCATAGTTCTCCAGACGCGGCATAACGAGCACGTCCTTGAGCGGCTCGACATAGTCGTTCATCGGAGCCAGCTGGATGTCGCCCTTGAGGTAGTTGGCAAACATGTTGATCTCGATGTCGGAGATGTCCGGCGCGCCTTCGCCAGACTGCAGGGCGAGCGTCAGCTTGGAGTGCATGTCTTCATACGGATAGACCTGCATGTCGATCTCCAGCTTCGGGCCGGTGGTCTGGGCGTTGTACTTCTCCAGCTGATCCTTATACAGCTGCAGATGCAGTTCCTGGAACGTCCACAGGGTCAGCTTCACGGTGTCTTCGGCCAGAACGGTCACACAGCCGAGCATCATGATCAGCGCGAGGATAACAGCCAACAACTTTTTGGACATAATAACCCTCCTGTTGCATGGTTTCTGCTTTTTGCAAAGCATACAAATAAAACGTAGGACTCTCGACCCTTTTGTAGATTAACGTTAATCTTTCGGCTGTTTTTATTGTAATAGATCTACGATTCTTTGTCAATAGTAGAATTTATGAATATATTATGTTTCTCAATGAAGATTCATGTATACATGCCTGTTGTCAAAAGATGCACCATATGATAAGATATACGTCAAAGTCTGACTGTACGGGGTACGATGCGATGATTTCAAACAGCTCGCCAAGAGTGACGCTCAAGGATATTGCGCTGCGCTGCGGCTATACGGCCAATACGGTGTCGCGCGCGCTGCGCAATGATGAAAGGCTGCCTGAAAGCACCCGCCTGACCATTCAAAAACTGGCGCGCGAGATGGGCTATGTGCCCAACAGTTCCGCGCGGGCGCTGCGCTATGGTTCCAGCCATACCATCGCAGTCATCATCAACGATATCACAAACCCCTACTACTCCAACATGCTCAGCCAGATCGATCAGCTGCTCAAGGAAAAGAACTACCATACCATGATCCTGTGCACGCAGCTGGACGAAGAGCTGGCCAGTACCATGATTCGCCTGGCTATCTCTCAGCAGGTGGACGGCGTTCTCTTCTTCCCCTTCAACAATGCGCGTCATATCCACGAGCTGCATGCCAGCGGCATTCCGTTTGTCATGATCGACCGCTGGATTGCAAACGTGGAAGCGGATATCGCCCGTATCGACGACTATGCCGCCGGCTATTCAATGGCACGCCATCTGCTTGGTCTCGGTCATCGCAAGTTTTTGTATATGGCAGGCCCCTTCGTCAACAGCTCTCAGGTGGACCGGCAAAACGGCATTGCTGAGGCGCTGCAGGATGCCGGACTGGATTTGCGCAATCACCTGCGCGTGCTCCCCTGGGACAGCATGCCCGACGACCCCTCCCCTGCCGACGTCATCAAGCTGCTCAGCCCCATCGACTATACCGGCATTCTCGCCTTCAACGACGTGCGCGCCTATCATGCCATGAACGCGCTCCATACTGCCGGCGTGCGCGTACCGGAAGACATTTCCGTCGTAGGCATCGACCACATTCGCTGGCGCAACACCTATCTGCAGCCGCTGAGCAGCATCACCGTCGACGGGCAGAGCGTCGCCAGAGCGGCCATCGATCTGCTCTTCAGCCGTATCGATCAGCCTAGCCTTCCGTTCCGCCATCATGTTCTGCCTGTCCGGCTTCACATGGACGGCACAACGCAGGTTCCGCGCGCCATCCCTGTGATTCGCATATAATCCGTGGCCGCCCCCCGCTTCCAGACCGCTTTTCATTCTGGAATTTTTCTGCGCTTGCCGCATGTATGATACACAATTCCCCGTAAGGCAATAAAAGAAGCATCGTCTGCGCAAAAGCGACGATGCTTCTTGTTTATTCATTTGGCTGACGTCACGCGGCAGACGCGTTTCTGCTGCCGCAATCCGTTCTCAGAATCCGAACTTCTCGCCGTATCCGTAGTGCTCCACGACGTAGTCGACGTCCTTGTCGCCGCGTCCGCTGAGCGTAGCGAGGATAGAACCGGACTTCATCTCTTTGGCCTTGCGCATGGCAAAAGCAACGGCATGTGCGCTCTCCAGCGCGGGAATAATACCCTCGCATCGGCTGAGCGCATAGAAGGCATGCACAGCCTCCTCGTCCGTTACCGATTCATACTTCACGCGGCCGAGGTCGCGCAGATACGCATGCTCCGGGCCGACGGACGGATAATCCAGGCCGCTGGCGATGGAATACACAGGCGCCGGCTCGCCGTTCTCATCCTGAAGCATAATGCTGCGGAAGCCGTGCATCACGCCCGGCGTGCCATGCTTCATGGACGCGGCATGATCGCCAAGCTTGTCGCCCTTGCCCAGCGGCTCGACGCCGTAGAGATCCACAGCCGAATCCAGGAACGGAACAAACGTGCCGATGGAATTGCTGCCGCCGCCCACACAGGCGCAGACCGCATCCGGCTCCAGGCCCGTCATTTCCTTAAACTGATCGCGCATTTCGGAGCCGACGACCATCTGGAAATCGCGAACCATCAGCGGGAAGGGATGCGGGCCCAACACGCTGCCGATGCAGTAGATGGCATCCTTATATTCACGCGCGTACGCGTCGAACGCAGAATCGACCGCTTCCTTGAGTGTCTGCAGGCCGTGCGTCACCGGCACAACCTTTGCGCCGAGAATCTTCATGCGCGTCACATTGGGCGCCTGCTTGGCGATATCGACCACACCCATGTGAATCTCGCATTCCAGGCCGAAGAACGCTGCCGCCGTCGCCAACGCCACGCCGTGCTGACCCGCGCCCGTTTCGGCAATGAGCTTCTTTTTGCCCATGTACTTGGCCAGCAGGCCCTCGCCCATGCAGTGATTGAGCTTATGCGCGCCGGTATGATTCAGATCCTCGCGCTTGATGTAGATCTGCGCGCCGCCAACCATACGCGAAAGGCGTTCGCAGTGATATACAGGCGTCGGTCTGCCCTGAAAATCCTTGCGGATGCGGCGCAGCTCATTGATGAACTGTGCGCTGTGGCAGATCGTCTGATACGCCTCTGTGATCTCAGCAAACGCCGCCTTCAGTTCGTCCGGCAGCACAGCGCCGCCGTATTCGCCAAAAAAGCCCTTCTCATCGGGCGTATAGCGCAGATAGGTACGGTAATCCATGGTGATCGCCTCCTGCAAAATCGTATGGGATCATTATATCACAAAATCCCCCCAGCGGAATACGAGATCGGCAAGGAATATTGAAAAGTCTGAATGGATCCGCTGCACTGCGTACGACGGCACCCTGAAGAAATTATGGCAAATCACTATTTACCTTTAAACGGAAATGGATTATAATTGAATTGGTGCGGAATATTTTCGGGTGCCGGATGTTATCGTTCGCCCTGCCGCACATCAGCATCTACCATAATGAACTGTAAGGAGTGTCTTTGTAATGAAACTTTCACCTCTTCAGACGGCTAGATATCAGTATAATCCGAAGCTTCCGGGCATCCTCAGAAATGGTATTTCTGAGATTTGCGTAACCAACGGCGGCGCGACCGCCAGCGTTGCGGATCAGGAAAAGATCGCTGCCCTCTTCCCCAACACCTACGGCAAGCCCGAGTTGATCTTCGCCAAGGGCGAGAATACTGCTCCTGCCAAGAAGCAGGTTGTCGGCGTGATCCTCTCCGGCGGTCAGGCTCCGGGCGGCCACAACGTGGTCTGCGGCCTGTATGACGCGCTGAAGGCTACCAACAAGGACAATGAGCTCTACGGCTTCAAGGGCGGCCCGAGCGGCCTGCTCGAGGACAGCTACATTGTCTTCGATGACGAGTACATCAATCAGTTCCGCAATACCGGCGGCTTCGACATCAT
>JAFQIF010000155.1 GCA_017397695.1 Clostridia bacterium | reverse complement strand
TTGATTTCCTCATATGTCGCGCCTTTTTCGCTTTCCGCTTCAGTGACGTCAAGCTCATCCATTTTCAGCTCGACGTCGATATGTTTTGCTTCTTTGAGTTTAGACAGCAACATTACAGTCTCCACTGCCCTCGTCCAGCAGAACATGTCCACGCACTGGACCTTTTCGACCCGGTAGCCGCCCTCGGTGAGGATCTTCGCATCGCGCGCGAGCGTCGGCGCGCCGCAGGAGACATAGACCACGCGCTCGGGCTTTGCCTCGATGATGGCTTGAAGTACCGCTTCCTCGCAGCCCTTGCGCGGCGGATCGACGACGATCACATCTGGTCGCATGCCGTCTGCCACCAGCTTCGGCAGAACATCTTCCGTTGCGCCGACGATGAATTCGGCATTCGTGATGCCGTTGCGCGCGGCATTGGCGTTGGCGTTTTCGATAGCAGGCGCAACGATCTCAATGCCGATGACTTTTTTCGCTTGGTGGGCGAGCATCAGCGAGATGGTGCCTGCGCCGCAGTAGGCGTCCACGACAGTCTCGCTGCCGCTCAGCTGCGCATAGTCCAGCGCCAGCTGGTACAGGCGCTCCGTCTGTACGGGGTTGACCTGGAAGAAGGAGAGCGGAGAGACGGAGAATTTGAGACCGTGGAGCATATCCTCCATCACGCCTTCGCCCCAGAGCACGTGGATTTCCTCGCCGAGGATCACGTTTGTGCGGCGGCTGTTGATGGACAGGCACAGGCTGACCAAGCCCGGTATGGCCTTGCGCAGCATCCCGATGAGCAGATCCTTCTTGGGAATCTCGCGCTTTGTGACCACGAGCACGACCATCAGGCCGCCGGCCTGGGTGGATCGGGTCATGATGTGACGCACAAGCCCCTTGCCCGTCGTTTCATCATAGGCGGGCGCGTCCGTCTGCTTCATCCAATCGAGTACGGCGCGGGTGGCGTCGTTGGCGTCCTCGCGCTGAATGGCGCAGCCTTGTGCGGGCAGGGCAATCAGATCGTGGCTGCGCGGGGCGAAGAAGCCGCAGGCAGGTTCCCCCTTGATTTCGCCCACAGGATACGCGCCTTTGTTGCGGTAGGCAAAGGGTTCGTCCATGCCCAGCACGGGCGGAACGGCGATATCCAGCCCGCCTACGCGCGTGAGCAGCTGCTGCACCTGATCCTGCTTGAAGCGCAGGCTGGTTTCGTAGGTCATGTGCTGGCAGGAGCAGCCGCCGCAGCGCTTATAGATCGGACAGAACGGCTCGGTGCGCTCAGGCGCGCTTTGAAGCAGCTGCTCGATTTTGCCGAAGGCATAGCGCTTTTCAGGCTTGACGATGCGCACCAGTGCGCGCTCGCCCGGCAGCAGCCCCGGCACGAACACAGCCATGCCGTCGTGGCGGCATACGCCCTGAGCGTCCTGGCCGAAATTCTCGCAGGTCATTTCAAATACGTCGTTTCTGCGCAGCATAGTTCCTCCGTAGGGAGTACGTTGTGGATTTCAGTCCGGGGAATACGCATAGTCGCGACATCCTGTCGCTCCTTGCGATTCCCGACGCTTCGCCTGCCTGTTTCCGCCACTGGCGGCGGCAGGCTTTGGTCCCCCAAACCTCTGACAAGGGATTTCATCCCTTGACCCTTCTTTGCTTCGCGGCTGCTTTATGCTGCTGCGAAGCGGAAAAGGGGTCTGGGGGCGATGCCCCCAGACGGGTTTTAGGACGGTAGCCCTAACGTACTTTAATTTAGATCGAATTGATGGTGTTGTACAGCGCCAGGTTGAACTCGCGCTTCTGCTTGAGCGCCTCTTCGATGGGCATGAAGAACACGCGGGAGTCCTTGACGCCGATGACCTGATTGCCGATGCCGTTGCGCAGCAGATTGACCGCGAGCACGCCGGCCTCGAAGGCGAAGCCGCTGTCGTAGGCGGAAGGCTGGCGGCCGCGCTGGGTGTAGCCCAGGATGGTCGTGCGTGCCTCAGAGTTGGTCAGGCAGCGCAGCACGCGGGTGAGGAAACGGGTGGAGATCGGGTCGTCGTCGTGCACGCGCATGCCATGTTCGCGCAGCACGCGGCGCCAGTCGTAGGGCTTCATGGAATCCCATGCGCCCTCGGCGACAACCACGGTCGCGCGCGGATTGCCCTCGGCGATGAGCTTGGAAAGGCGCTCGGCCACATCGGGGATGGACCATTCGACCTCCGGCACAATACAGATTTCCGCACCGGTGCCGGCGCAGGTCTTCAGCGCGATGTCACCGCAGTGACGGCCCATGACCTCGACCACAGCCGGACGGTCGTGGGAGCGGCTGGTCGCGCGGATGGCGCGCACATCTTCTACGCAGGAATTGACCGCAGTATCGTAACCCAGGGTCATTTCGGTGTAGTTCAGGTCGTTGTCGATCGTGCCGGGGATGCCCACGCAGGGGATGCCCAGACGGCACAGCGCCAGCGCGCCCTTGTAGGAGCCGTCGCCGCCGATGACGACCACGCCCTCGATGCCCATCTCACGGATGTTGTTGGCGGCGCGCTGCTGCATTTCGGGCTTGAGGAAGTCCAGGCAGCGCGCGGTGCGCAGGTATGTGCCGGGGCGGTCTGCGATATCCAGAACCGTATCCAGGTCCATCTCGGTCATGTCGTCAGCGGGGTTTTCGCTGCGCAGCAGCGTGCCGTTGTAGCCGCGCTTGATGCCGATAAGCTGCATGCTGTGGTAGCGGGCCGCCTTGGCCACGGCCATCACGGCCGCATTCATGCCCGGAGCATCGCCGCCGGAAGTAAGAACGCCGATTCGACGCATAAAAAAGTCTCCTTTCGGGGTGCTGAATTAAATATGTAAGAATGGTGTGTGTCCAAGAACATTATAAAGCGGCGGTGTGCGGCAAGTCAAGCGCCGGGGGATGGAGCGGCGCATCTTCTGCAGGATGCGGGAAAGGTGTGCGTGCAATTTGGCACGCGGTGCAGAATTTTACAAATCCGTTACAAATTTTACGCTGCAGCCGGAAAATCCCCTTGACTTCATCGCGGGAAGTGAAGTATACTATAATAGCTTTTGCATGGAACAATGAGCCGTATACCGGTACGGCGCCAGAAAGTGTTCAAGAATCTAAAAAACCTTTTATCATAAGGAGTGTGTAATTATGGCTTCTTCCGTCAGAACTTATCAGCCCAAGAAGCGTCAGCGCGCGAAGGTGCACGGCTTCCGTTCCCGTATGTCCACCAAGAACGGCCGTAAGGTTCTCGCCCGTCGCCGCGCCCGCGGCCGCGCCCGCCTGACCGTTTCCAACCCCGTCTGATTGATATGACATGGCGGCCGTAAAGGCCGCCTGTTCCTGTGCCTGCCTGCGGCAGGCGCGGGCGTTTCGGTCCGGCCCGGCAAGACCGGGAGCGGACCTTTTTATTTGCACTTGATTAGGGAGCGATTTGGCCTTGCAGAGAACGTACAGCCTGAAAAAGAACGCGCAGTTCAAGTATGTATACCGCCGCGGTACATCCGGCGGCTCGCATGAGATGGTCATGCTGTATGCGCGCGCGAGTACCCTCAAGGTCGGCTTTTCCGTAGGCAAGAAGCTGGGCTGCGCCGTAGTGCGCAACCGCATCAAGCGCCGACTGCGCGCCGCCTGCGCGCCGCTCCTGCCCCAGATGAAGCCGGGGCTCTATGTGTTCATTGCCAGACAGAGTGCAGCCACAGCCGATTTCGACAAGCTGTGCCGTTCCATGCAGTACCTGCTGCGCAAACAGAACAGACTCGTCACCGGGCCGAAAAATGGCCAGGACGAAACCCGAGCAGAAGTGAAGAAAGCGGGCGATCCTGCGTGATGAAATCCCTGATGCTGACGGCGATCCGGTTCTATCGCAAGTATCTGCGGCACGCGCCCTGCTGTCGTTTCTATCCGACCTGCTCCCAGTACGCTCTGGAGGCGATCACCAAGTATGGCGCACTCAAGGGCGGCTATCTCGCCGTGCGGCGCATTCTGCGCTGCCATCCCTTTTACAAGGGGGATCTCAATGACCCCGTGCCGTGACGAGCGCCACGCGCGTGGGTGACCATAGCCTTGTAAAAAACAGAAAACGCACATAGCAAGGAGGACGTTACGTCCATGGGTTTTCTTAACTCGCTGCTGCTGACCATCATGCGTGGTCTGCATGCCATCATCAACAACTATGCACTGACCATCATCGTCTTCACCATTCTGATCAAGCTGGTCGTGATGCCGCTCAACCTCAAGAGCCGCAAGTCCACCCAGCGCATGACCGCCGTGCAGCCCAAGATGCAGGCGCTTCAGGAGAAGTATAAGGACGATCAGGAGAAGCTCAACCAGAAGCTGCAGGAGCTCTACCGCAAGGAGGGCGTCAGCCCCATGGGCGGCTGCCTGCCGATGATCATTTCCATGTTCATCCTGTTTGCGATGTTCTACGCGATGCGTACCTTCGCCAACGAGCAGCTGGTTACCCAGTTCCTCACCTTCTACCACAATCCGACCATTGACCCGAGCACGCTGACCGACGGCTTCCTGTGGATCAAGAACCTGTGGATGCCGGACAGCCCGTTTGCGACCTATATGCCGGACGTGCAGTCCCTGCAGCTGGTCGATTTTGACGTCTGGAACAACGTAAGCGCGAGCCTGGTTGCCTCCGGCGTGATTCCGGAAGCGCTGAACTTCGCCGACCGCAACGCCATGATGGCCTACATCACCGATGTGGTTACCCCGTTCATCGCGTCCGATGTATATGCGCCGTATGTTGCGCCAGTCACCGGCCTGGGCAACCTGAGCATCCTCGGCCTGATCCGCTTCACCATCTACGAACACGGCAACGGCTGGTTTGTTCTGCCGATCGTGTCCGTTCTGACCCAGATTCTCATGCAGAACATGACCATGGCGCAGACCATGCAGGCCAACCCGCAGGCCGGCAGCCAGAAGACCATGCTCTATGTCATGACCTTCATGTCCCTGTACTTCTGTGCAATTTACAACTCCGCGTTCGCGCTCTACTGGGTGATTTCCAACGTCTATGCCCTTGTGGAGCATATCGCCTTTGACAAGTACTTTAAGCTTCAGGACCGCAAGGCGGCCACTGCTGAGGAGGTTGGCATCTGATGCGCAGCCAGGAATTTACCGGAAAAACGACGCAGGAAGCGATTGACGCCGGCCTCGCCGCGCTGGGCGTCACCATCGCGGACGTGCATGTCGACGTCATTCAGGAGGGTGCGAAGGGCCTGTTCGGCCTGTTCGGCAGCAAGCCGGCCTGTGTCCGCCTGACCGTGATGGACGACGAGAAGGAAGACGATCACGGCCTGAGCGATCTGCTCAGTTCCTTCAGCCTGAGCGAGCCGAAGGCGAAGAAGCCGGCTCCGAAGGCCGAGAAGAAGCCGGCGGAGAAGAAGCCGGAGCCGAAGGCCGAAAAGAAGGCCGAAGCCCCGAAGGCCGAAGCTGCGCCGAAGGCCGAAAAGAAGGCCGAAGCCCCGAAGGCCGAAGCTGCCCCGAAGGCGGAAAAGCCGGCGGAGAAGAAGCCGGAGCCGAAGACCGAGGCGAAGCCGGAAAAGAAGGCTGAAAACGCCCAGAAGCCGCCGCGCGAGAAGAAGCCGCGCGCGCCGAAGGCCGAAAAGAAGGCTGAGGCTGAAAAGGCGGAGAAGACCGAAAAGCGCGAGTACGCGCCGATGGTTCCGGCTAAGGCGTTCACGCCGACCGAGCCGCCGGTGCTCCATGATGAGGACACCCCGGCGGGCAAGGCGCAGCGCTTCCTGATGGAAGTGACCAGCCTGATGAACGTGAAGGTGGATGTGTACGTGGACGATACCCGCGAGGACGGCCTGTATATCCACATGATCGGCGACACGTTGGGCATTCTGATCGGCCGCCGCGGCGAGACGCTGGACGCGCTGCAGTACCTGACCAGCCTGCAGGTGAACAAGGGCCGCGAGGGCTACATCCGCGTGACGCTGGACACGGAGAACTACCGTGCCAAGCGCGAGGATAGTCTGCGCCGCCTGGCGCAGCGCATGGCCAACCGTGCGACCAAGACCGGCCGCAAGGTTGTGCTCGAACCGATGAATCCGTACGAGCGCCGCGTGCTGCATACCGCGCTGCAGAATCATCCGCAGGTGACCACGCATTCCGAGGGCGAAGAGCCGAACCGCCGCGTGGTGATCATGCTGGCCAACCAGCCGGAGCGCACTGCGCAGGAAGGCAAGGGCGAGAAGGCTGAGCATGGCGACAAGCCGTCCTCTTCCCGCCGCCGCCGCAGCCGCCGCGGCCGCCGCGGCCCGAAGAACCCGGGCAGCGCCGCCGCGCAGGAGAACGTGACCGTTGAGGCCGCCGCATCCGAGCCGGTTGATGTGCTGGGCGAATAATGGACACCAAGGGGGCGGGAATCTACCGCCCCTTTTGCTTTGAAACAGACGAAAATGGAGGACAGCCGTGAAGAAAACGACGGAGCTTGTGCGCAGGACCTTGCTTGCTCTGCTGGGCAACCCGGGCATTTATGCGCTGGCAGCCTTTACCGTGACGGGCATGTTCACAATCGGCGCGCTGGCGGAGTATCGCGGCGTGCTGGAGCTGAATCTGATCATTCCCTGGGGCCTGGCGCTGTGCCTGCTGCAGCTGGAACGGCGCGCGCAGCGCAGGGAGACGCCCGTGCGGCTGGATATCTGCGTGCTGTTTGTGCTCTATGTGTGGCTGGTTGCGCCGTTTATGAAGCGCTTTGGCCCGACGACCAACAACATCGCCAGCTGGCATAACCATGCGATTATCTTCTTTGGCATCTATGCGCTGGGATCCTCCATGGAGGAAAAGCGCCTGGGGCATACGCTGGACGCGGCCTTTGCGCTGGGCGCGGCGGTGACGGCAGTCTTCTGCGGCGCGCTGCTGCTGGCGGCGGCGCGCGGTCAGGGCAGCAACGATCCGGCTGTGTTTGGCTTCGGCGTGTTTATGCAGTCCCATCTGTGCTCCGGCGCGCATTACAATACCACGGGCATGCTGGCCATGTGCTGCAGCTTCCTGTGTCTGGCCGGCGTATCCCGCGTCCGAAACCGCGGCACGAAGCTGGTGTATGCTGTTCCTGCCGTTATGGCTATGGTGGTGACGGTACTCAGCCAGAGCCGCACGGCGCGCTATTCGCTGCTTGTCGGTCTGGCGGTTGGCTGCTATGGCATGATCGCTTCCTGCCGTTTCCATCGCAGGGCGCTGGTGCGCCATGCGGCGGGCATGCTGGCGGGTGCTGTGCTGCTGGCGGGCGGATATCTGGCTGCCGGCAGCATGACGAGGGCGGCGATTGCCTGGTACGCCAGGGTGCAGGCTGCCCATCCTATGCAGCAGACCATGCAGGAAGTTGCGCAGCCTGCGCCGCAGGCGCCGGAGGCACAAGATTCTTCGGCGAATCCGGAATCCGGCGCGGAAGCACCGGCGGCTGAGGTGGAATCCGATCCGACTTATCGGGACGCCGTGGGCATGGGCAAAGAGCGCAGCGCGGGCGAAGGCACGTTTACCGGGCGTACCGACGTGTGGAAGAACATTTTCAAGATGTGGAAGGCTGAGCCGAAGTATATGCTCATCGGCAATGGCGTGGGCCGTACCAGCCGCGATATCCTCATCGGCACGCCGCTGGAGGGCGTCGGCGCCAACCAGGCGCACAATACCTATCTGCAGTTTATCATGGATTACGGTCTGATCGGTTTTGTGCTGCTGTGCGTATTCTTTGCACTGACCGTGCCGCATGTTCTGCGCGTATTCCTTGCTGCGCCGGGAGAGGCCGCTGCCGGCAGCCGCGCGCTGTGCATGCTGGTGGTTGGCTGCCTGATGACGGGCATGATGGAGAGCGACCCGCTTGGCGCGATGCGCCCGAGCAACGTGATGCTGGTGTACGCGATGGCATGCATCGTCGGAGCCGGCAGGAACATGAAACGATAAGCCTATGACCGGAGCGGACGCCGCTCCGGTTTTTGCTTGCGCTATACTGTGGCTTGTAAAAGAACTGTCTCCTGTGTTATAATAAAATTTACGAAAGCGAATGCATAACCCAAAGGGGGATTTAATCATGAAGAAACGGGCGACGGCGCTGCTGCTTGGCATGATGCTGCTGCTTGGCGCATGCGCGGCTGCGCAGGAGACGACCTACGTCTTCCCGTATGAGGGCTTCCGCTATACCCAGAAGGAAAACGAGACTGTGCTCACCCAGACAAACCTGCATGAGCACGAGGAGATGATCGCTGCGCTGGGTACGACCCGTGAGGCCATTCTGGCCAGCTATATGGCTTCGGGCATTGTGATGGAGGTTATTCCGCAGGGCGCCGGACAGATCGCCGTGAGCGTGACCGATGCGGGCGAGTTTGCCGATGTAAAGAAGATGGAGAAGATCTCCGACGAGCGGCTGGCACAGTTCAAGGCGCTTTTTGAGGAGAGCGGCCTGTACGAGACGGTGGAGCTTACGCAGACGGAGCCCGTGTGCGTGCGCATGACCAGCTCGGCGATGTATGCGTCCATGCCGGTGTATTCCCTGCGCTATGCGATGCTGCATCTGGGCAGGATGTACATGATCACGCAGACGATCGTGGGCCGCGCGCCGGAGGCGGAGGACGATGCGCGCATGGCGGAGGTGCTTTCCGGCATGAAGCTGCTCTCTACCGTGTCCGATCCCACGCCTGTGCCGACGCCTGTGCCGACCCCGACGCCGGAGCCCACGCCCGTGCCCACGCCCGGCGTGGCAGAGCTGATTGCGGGCGAAGGCCTGATGGAAATCAGCGGTGTGCCGGCATACACGAACGACGCGGCGATCACCATCAACGGCAAGACCGATCCGGGCGCGGAGGTTCGTGCCGCCGTGGGCGAGAAGAACCTGGGCAAGGCGACGGCCAAGAAGGACGGCAGCTTTACCCTGAAGGTGACGCTGCCCGAGGAGGGCGAGCAGACGCTGGCCGTGATGAGCGATACTGCCGAGGCGATGCTCAGCGTAACCTACGAGCAGCCGATGGCCAGGTTTGTCATCACCGCGCCGCAGGAAGCCGTGTTCAGCGGCGAGCATGTGATGGTGCGCGGCGAAACCGAACCCAATGCCACCGTGTATATCGAGGGCAAGGGCATGAGCACCAATGTAAAGGCGAATAAGAACGGCGATTTCTCCATCCGGGTGTTTATCGCGGATGAGAGCACGCAGACCTTTACCCTGCGCGTGAAGGCGAAGGGCTATAAGGAGAACCGCACGCAGATCACGCTGACGCGCGAGTTCACGCTGCGCGAGGGTATCGCGGATTTCCGCAAGAAGATGCAGAGCGTGGAGTATGCGGCGCTGGCCAAGAACGTGGAGAAGTATACCGACAAGCAGTTCATGTTCCGCGGTAGGGTTGAGGCGTTTACCGATTTTGACGGCAGGGCATGCGCGCTGGTGTGCGTGAGCAACGTGGCCGTGGGCGAATGGAAGGATCCTGTCTGGGTGGTACTGGACGGCGAGGAGGGCCTGAGCGAGGGCTGCATCGCCACGTTCTACCTGATGGGTGAAGGCCTGACGCTGCCGGCAGGCAGCATGTACACCAGGGACGGCGTGGAAACCGAAGCGCCGGTTGCCGAGGCTGTGTACGTGGCGGAAATCAATGAAAAGAAGTAAAACGCGCGAATAAGCAAGAAGCGAGGGGACCGATTCCCTCGCTTTTTTCTTTGCGTTTCTGATCTTTCTGTTTACAAAAGCGAAACCGAAAGGATATGGAACAGGCGGGAAGTTTAGAGATTGTAATTTTTTAGTCAGAGTATGCAAATCTTCGTAAAATGAAGAAATATATAGAAAAATGATGGAATTGAATGCCTTTTTTTCTGGCAAAATCCGAACGATTCTCAGAAAATGCGCAGAAATTCTTTCGGCGCTATTGACACGACTGGAATAATATGATTTAATCTGCACCAGATGATAATCTTGAAGTTTTGTATTACTAAACAAAGGGGGCTTGTGCGTGGAAATCAATATCGGTGAAAAGCTGCGGAGCCTTCGCCAGAAGAATAACCTGACGCAGAAAGAGCTGGCAGACCGCTGCGAGCTGTCCAAGGGCTTCATTTCCCAGCTGGAGAGTAACCAGACTTCGCCTTCGCTTTCAACGCTGGAGGATATCCTGACGACGCTGGGCAGCTCGTTCCACGAGTTCTTCTCCGATGAGCAGGGGGACAACCCTGTATGCCGCAAGGAGGATGTATTTGTCAAGGAGAGCGACGACGGCGTCACGATCCACTGGCTGATCCCCAACGCGCAGAAGAAGGATATTGAGCCGATTCTGGTGACGATTGAGCCGGGCGCAAAGACGGAAACGGACCTGCCGCATATGGGCGAGGAATTCGGCCATGTGCTTGCGGGCGCGGTGACGCTGGTGCTGGGGGAGAAGAGCTACCGCGTGCGCAAGGGCGACAGCTTCTCCTACAAGCCGAATGTGCAGCACTATCTGCACAACACCGGAAAGACCCCGGCGAGTGTGATCTGGGTGTGTACGCCGCCGAACTTCTAACCAGCGTTCCGCTGGACCATGTGACGCTTTGCGCTTGCTTCTAATGGCATCAATCGGGCAAAGGGCCCTCTGATGCGCTGCCGAGCAGGTAACCAGGCATTGCATGCTAAAACCGTATCCTTCGCGCAAAAGGCGCTCGGATACTGCCTATATATTCCTCTGGCAAACGAAGTTTGCCGTGATGAGCGGCTTAAAGCAGCCGCGAAGCGAAGAAGGGTGCAGGGACAATGTCCCTGCCAGGGGTTTGGGGACAGCATCCCCAAAGAAGGAGGACCGGAATATGGAAAACGCGATCCTTTCGATCAAGAATCTGCGTGTCGTCTTTGAGGACGGCTTTGCCGCTCTGGGCGGCGTGAGCATCGATATCGGCAAGAACGAGTTTGTGACGCTGCTGGGCCCGTCGGGCTGCGGCAAGACGACGCTGCTGCGCTGCATCGGCGGCTTTGAAAAGCCGTCCAGCGGCGAGATTCTCTACAAGGGTAAGGACATCATCCCGCTGCCGCCGTACAAGCGCGCAATCAATACGGTGTTCCAGCGCTATGCGCTCTTTCCGCATCTGAATGTGGCGCAGAACGTGGCCTTCGGCCCGGATCTGCGCGGCGAGGACAAGCAGAAGACGGCGCGCGAGGTGAGCCGCATGCTGGAGATGGTCGGCCTTGCCGGCTATGAAAAGCGCAAGATCAACTCTCTCTCCGGCGGTCAGCAGCAGCGTGTGGCGATTGCGCGTGCGCTGATCAATAAGCCGGATGTGCTGCTGCTGGATGAGCCACTGGCCGCGCTGGATCTGAAGCTGCGCCGCGAGATGCAGCTGGAGCTTAAGCGCATCCAGCGCGAGAGCGGCATCACATTTATCTTTGTTACCCACGATCAGGAAGAGGCGCTGACGATGAGCGATCGCGTCGCCGTCATGCGCGCGGGCGAGATCCTGCAGCTGGGCACGCCGGAGGATATCTATAACGAGCCGAAGAGCGCGTTTGTGGCGGACTTCATTGGCGACAGCAACATCCTGCCCGGCACGATGGTGCGTGATAAGCTGGTGCGCTTCCTCAACTGCGAGTTTGCCTGCGTGGACAGCGGCTTTGGCGAGCAGGCCGAGGTCGATGTCGTCGTGCGTCCGGAGGATCTCAAGCTGCGCCCGATGGAGGATGCGCTTTCGAATGTGCCGCAGGGCGTGGTCGAGTCGCTGCTGTTCAAGGGCGTGCATTACGAAATGAAAGTGCGCTCGGGCGAGAGCGTGCTGCTGGTACATTCCACGCATGCGCGTCCGGTCGGCACGCGGGTGAAGCTGTATGTTGCGCCGGAGGATATCCAGGTCATGCACAAGAGCGACTGCTCGCCGGACGTGCTCAAGAAGCACGCGGACCGCGCGAAGTAAGGAGGGCCTGCCATGATGCGAAATAAGGCGCTGACCGTGCCGTTCGTCCTGTGGGCGATGATCTTTATCGTCGTGCCGCTGGTGATGATCGTGTGGTACGGCGTAACGGTGGAGGAGCCGATTCCCTACACGGAGATTGTGATGGAGGACGGCAGCGTGATCTATGAGCTGGAGGACGGCTCACATACGACCGAGAAGCCCTGGCAGAAGCGCGCAGTCGTCTCGCTGGATAACTTCAAGCGCATGTTTGAGCCGACATACCTGCGGCTTTTGCTGCGCAGCCTCAAGGTTGCGGTGATCACCACGATCATCTGCCTGCTGCTGGGTTATCCGGTGGCGCTGATCCTGACAGGCAGGGATTTCAAGCGGCCGGCGCTGTGGCTGATGCTGCTGATCCTGCCGATGTGGATGAACTTCCTGCTGCGCACCTATTCCTGGATGAGCATCCTGGAAAACTCCGGTATCCTCAACAGCTGGATCTCTATGCTGCGCGAGGCCATTCCCGCGCTGGATGAATGGCTGCTTGCGCGCGGCGTTCGTCGCAGGATCATCTTCCTGTACAACGAGAATGCCGTCATCCTGGGCATGGTTTATAACTATCTGAGCTTCATGATCATGCCGATCTACACGGTGATTGAGAAGATTGACAAGAGTATGCTCGAGGCGGCTGCCGATCTGGGCGCCAGCCCGGCCAAGAGCTTTATGCGCGTGACGCTGCCGTACTCCCTGCCGGGCGTGCTGGAGGGCATCACGATGGTGTTCGTGCCGGCGGTGACCACGTTCGTCATCAGCCAGCTGATGGGCGGCGGCAAGGTGCCGCTGATCGGCGATATCATTCAGAATCAGTTCGGCAAGTCCAGCGACTGGCACTTCGGCGCGACGCTGTCGCTGCTGGTGATGGTGGTCGTGCTCGCGTTCATGGGCGCGCTGAATAACATGGACAAGGAGGACGAGCAGGCGAAGGAGGTGCGCATCTTCTGATGAAAAAGCTCAGAAAAGCGTATATCGGTCTGATCATGGCGTTTCTGTATGCGCCCATTGTCATGCTGATCCTGTATTCGTTCAACAACAGCAAGTCCCGCGCGCAGTGGGGCGGCTTCACGCTCAAGTGGTACAGAGAGCTCTTTGCAGATGAGGCCATCATGGCCGCGCTGGGCACCACGCTGTCCATCGGCTTCCTCGCTGCGGCGATCTCTACTGTGCTGGGCACGTTCGGTGCGATTGCGCTGTTCCAGATGAAGCGCCGGCCGCGCCAGATGATGATGAGCGTCGTCAATCTGCCGATGCTCAACTCCGAGGTTGTCACCGGCGTATCGCTGATGCTGCTCTATGCCATGGCGCATATCCAGCTGGGCTATGTGACGCTGCTGCTCTCGCATATCGCGTTCTGCGTGCCGTATGTGGTGCTGAGCGTGATGCCCAAGCTGCGCCAGCTGGATCCGAACCTGGCCGAGGCGGCGCAGGATCTGGGTGCAACCCCCATGCAGGGCTTCCTGCGCGTGATTCTGCCGGATATCATGCCCGGCGTGTTTTCCGGCTTCATCATGGCGCTGACGATGTCCATCGACGACTTCGTGGTCAGCTTCTTTACGACCGGCTCGGGCGTGAGCAACCTGTCCATCACCATTTACACGATGGCCAAGCGCGGCATCTCGCCCAAGATCAATGCGCTCTCCACGCTCATCTTTGTCTGCGTGTTTGTGCTGCTCATCGGTATCAATCTGCAGGATCTGCGCAAGGACCCGCGCAGCAAGGATAAGGTCGAAAAGGTGCGTATCCCGTACTAAGGGAGGATTGAATCAGTGAAAGCAATCTTTAAGAAAAAAGGCTTCTGGGTTCTGCTCATCATCATTGCGCTCTTTGCCTATCTTGCCTTTGGCGGCAGCGGCGAGCCGATCGACGACGCAGCGGTTGAGGAGGAAGAGGAGCATTCGCCGTTTGCTGTGATGCCGGCCAATCCGGTCAAGATGACGGGCGAGACGATCTCCGTGTATAACTGGGGCGACTACATCGACAGCGATGTGATCGATATCTTTGAAGCCGAAACGGGCATCAAGGTGATCTACGAGACGTTTGAGACGAACGAGGATATGTACGCCAAGATCGCCATGGGCGGCTCGAGCTACGATGTGATTGTGCCCAGCGACTATATGATCGAACGCATGATCCAGGAGCAGCTGCTTCAGCCGGTGAACTGGAACAATGTGCCCAATGTGAAGAACATCGATCCGCGCTTCACGCACGAGAGCTATGATCCGGAGTTTGCGTATTCCGTGCCCTATACCTGGGGCACGATGGGCCTGCTCTATAATACGGAAACCGTGCTTGAGGCGCCCGACAGCTGGGATATCCTGCTGGACGAGGAATACAAGATGGATATGTTCATGCTCAACGCGCCGCGCGATACGACGGCGATCGCGCTGGTGATGAGCGGACACGATCTGAATTCTATCGATCCCGGTGATCTGGAGGACGCCAAGCAGCTGCTCATTGAGCAGAAGCCGCTGGTGCTGGCCTACGTGGTCGACGAGGTGAAGGACAAGATGATCGCGGGCGAGGCGTCCGTGGCGCTGGTATGGAGCGGCGACGCGACGTACTGCATGAGCGAAACCGACACGCTGAATTACGTGGTGCCCAAGGAGGGCAGCAACATCTTCTACGATTCGATGTGCATCCCGTACAACGCGCGCAACGTATCCGGCGCGGAGAAATTCATCGATTTCATGTGCCGTGCGGATATTGCAGCCATGAATTATGACTATGTCGGCTACGCGATTCCCAATACGGCGGCCATCGAGCTGTGGGGCGCAGAGGAATACAACGCCTCCCCGGTGAATAATCCGCCGCAGGAGACGCTGGACAAGTGTCAGGTGTTCAAGTATCTGGGCGAGAATACCAAGCTCTATGATACGATCTGGACGGAGATCATTTCGGAATTCTAAATAAAGAGAATAGGGGAGCCCGGAGGAAGTGATCCTTCGGGCTCCCGCTTTGCTTTTGCGGTGCGTTACTGCAGCTGCCCGGCCGGCTTGTAGATCAGGCGATGCTCGGCGCAGGCCCAGATGTCCATGCCGGCAGTGCGCAGTTGGATTTCCACCGGCGTCATGTATGCCTGGCCATCCAGGCACACAGGTATACTCAGGATCAGATGCAGGCTTTGATATCCGCTGCGCTTGGGTGCGGCAATGTAGTCGTGTACGTCTTCGAGCTGTGCGACGCTGCTTTCCAGCAGCACACGCGCAAAGCGATATACTGCATTTCTGTCGGTCAGCACGGCGCGCAGCCCCGCGATGTCGCGCAGCGCAGCGCCTGCGGCGGCTGCCGTCTCCGGCAGGCCTTTTTTGCGCAGCTTGCCGCGGATGGATGCGCCGGATTTGAGGCGCAGATGCAGCGCGAGCACATCGCCGGACATTTTATCCCTGGCGGCACAGAGCATCTGAAGGGCTGTCTGCGCTGCGGCTTCATAGGGCGTGTAAAACGCTGCGCAGAACACCGGATCATGACCGGGCGCGCAGGCGCAGACGGGCTGTGCATGAGCAATTGGCGACAATGGCTTCACCTCGGTTTTTGCTTGATTGGATGATACGCGCATCATGAGTCGTGCGCAAAGCACGGGTATGAACGGGCACGGACAAAAATGTGGGCAATCATGACACTTTGCTTTACGAGGATATGCCGCATAATTGCCGATTATGCGCGGAAAGCGCGCGATGTTTTGCTGTACAGGCGGCGTTTTTTCACGTATAATAAAGATGGATTTTCATGCGAGAAAGGATATGCAGTCATGAAAAAGAATGTTGTGAGCGACGCGCTGCGTACAGGCCTGAACAAGACGCCCGGCAGGCTTGCGCGCGCTGTGCTGTGGGTGCTTGCCGTCGCGGTGTTCGTCGTCTTTGCGCGCTATGCGCGCTATGCGAAGATCGATGAATTCAGCGGCTATAAGACGGCGGAGATGCAGATGCTCTCCGGCGCGATCTTTGGTGTGATCTACGCTGCCGCCTATGCCGTGCAGCTGCGCGCAGGCAGGAAGCTGCCTGTGTATATGCATGTGCTGCTGGCGGTGATCACCGGCGCCGTGCTGCTGGGCAAGATCTCTCTGCTGGATTATGTCAGCGATGATTACGATATTTTCCTGGCCAACTGGATCTACGAGTATTCGCAGATGGGCTGGAAGGAAGGCCTGGGCAAATACATCGGCAGCGACTATGCGCCGCCGTATCTGTATTTGATGCAGATCATCTCCCGGGTGAAGGATTACCCGCCGCAGTATCTGGTCAAGGCCATTTCCATCGCCTTCGATGTGCTGATGGGCTATGCGGTGATGAAGATTGCTTCCCTGAAGGTGAAGGGCGAAGGCGCGCAGCTGATGATCTTCCACATCGCTTCTCTGCTGCCGACGGTCGTCTTCAACGGCGCATACTGGGGCCAGTGCGATGTGATCTACACTTCCCTGTGTCTGATGGCGCTGTATATGGGCCTGACCAGCCGCTCTGCGCGCAGCATGATCTTCTTCGGCCTTGCGCTGGGCTTCAAGCTGCAGACGGTGTTCTTCCTGCCGGTGATGCTGCCGCTGTGGCTGAACAGGCAGATCAAGCTGCGTCATCTGGTGCTGATTCCGGCGACCTATATGGCCATGATGATCCCGGCGCTGTGGGGCGGAAAATCGCTGCATCACGTGCTCACCGTCTACCTGCAGCAGGCGAGCCAGTATAACTTCATCTCGATGAACGCGCCGAACTGGTATCAGTTCCTGCCGGATCTGGGCAGCGAACTGCTATACACCATGTTCGGCCCCATGGCGATGGTGCTGGGCTTTGCGTGTGTGATGGGCATGTGCGCGCTGGTGTGCGTGTATCGCGACCGCCTGACGGTCGATTCTACGGTGCTCGTGTGCCTGCTGATGCTCTCGGGCATTCCGTTCTTCCTGCCCAAGATGCATGAACGCTATACCTTCGGCGCAGATGTGCTCTCGCTGGTGGCGGCAGCGTATCTGCCGCGCAGGCGCGTGCTGCTGCCGCTGTGCTTCGGCTTTGCGTCCTACGTGGCATATACTGCGGGCCTGCCGGGCGACAGAATCATGGACCTGAGATGGGCGGCCATGTTCCAGACGGTGGGCGTGGCGCTGACGGCGGCTGAGCTGTGGCGCAGCCTGCAGGAAGGAAAGGAAAATGCTGTGCGCGCGGAGGTGAAGGCGTGATGTGTGAAAAGAAGAATCTGCGCCAGATCGCATCCGATCCGGTGCGCTATGCGCTGATGGCGCGCCTGTGCAAAAAGGGCACGGCGCTGCTCTTTGCCGTGCTGATGGCGGTGTTTTATGCGATTGCTTTCAAGCTCAGCGGCGGCATGGAAGGCGCGGCGGTGATCGCCGGCTGCGCCGTGCTGGGTGCAGCGATTCTGACGGCCTTTGCCTGGCATGCCGTGCGCAAAGAAGATATGCCGGTGATCGCGCTGCTGTGCCTGGCGGCGCTTTCGATGCTGGCGGTGGGCGCACATCTGGCGCTGCTGGATGTGAAGCCGGGCCGTTATTCCAAGGTGCTTGAGCCGCTGCTTGGCGATATGTGGAACTATGGGCTGACGACGGCGGCCGCTTGGGAGGATGACGCCTGGTCAGGCGTGTATCTGCTGGCGATGGCGCTGCTCTCGCGCATTGAGACGTTCTCCTGGCTCTATGCGGTGAAGCTCCTGGATATGGTCTGCCAGTGTGTGGCGGCAGGCGCTGTGCTGCGCCTGGCCATGCTGCGCGGCGCGAAGGTTTACGGTGCGCTGACGGCGATGTTTTGTGCCGTGCTCGCGCCGACGATGCTGATGAACGCGGGCGTGTGGGCGCAGTGCGATGCGATGTTTGCGATGTTTGCGCTCTGGGGCTTGGCGCTGCTGCTGGACGATCGGCCGCTTGCAGGCTGCGTGCTCTGGGGCCTGGCGCTGGGCACAAAGCTGCAAAGCGCGTTCCTCTTCCCGCTGCTGATCGTGCTGTTTATGAAAAACCGCGTGCAGCTGCGTCATGTTCTGGCGCTGATCGCTGCTGCATTTGTATGCCAGATTGCCATCGTGCTGGATGGTCAGGGCGTGATGAACATGATCATGCGCTATCCAACGCAGCTGGAAAATGCGCGCTGGGATATCGGCTTGTCCGACGGCATGCCCAATGTATATAAGCTGATGCTCGTTGCCTCTACGCGCGAGTTCAGCGGCATGGGCCTGTATCTGGGTATCGCGGGTGCGCTGCTGGTGGTCGGCGCGCTGCTGCGTACCAGGCGCGCGCTGACGGGCGATGTGCTGCTGCTGAGCGCGCTGCTCCTTGCCTGCGGGCTGCCGCTGATTCTGCCGCAGATGAATGCGCGCAGCTGGTATCTGGCGGGTATGCTGGCCTTTGCGGCGGCAGGCAATGCGCGCCGCATGATCGCTGCCGGGCTGATCGAGTTTGTTTCGCTGTGCGCATACATGACGGCAATCTTTGCCTTTGATGTGGTGCATGTGATGATCCTTGCACTGCTGGCGATCGCCTGCGCGGTGCTGGTGCTGCTGGAGCTGTTTGACGCGATCTTTGTGAAGAAGAGTGAGGGTGCCGCATGAAGAAGCTGAACGCGCTGCTGGAGCGTGCGGACGACGGCCTGCGCGCCCTGCTGCTGGGAAACAGGCTGCCGGCATGGCTGCTTGCTGTGATCACGTTTGCAGCGTTTTATGGCCTGATGCTCACACGCACGCTGACGCAGCTGGCAGGCGCCTGTGCGGCGATGCGCTGCTGGAGCGTGCTGGTGCTGTGCCTGCCGCTGGCGGTGATGCTGTGTTTTGCCATGCGGCTGACGCGGACGCACAGCACGCTGGAGCAGCTGTGCGCGTTTGCGCTGTGTGCACTGGCGATGCTTGCGCGCGTGAGCTTCATCGAGCGTTCCTCCGGCGATTACGACATTTATCTCGCGGATTGGATGGCAAAGCTTGCCGCCGGCTCGTTTGCCGAGGGCATGCGGGCGAACATTGGCGAGTACAATGTGCTCTATCAGTATATTCTCTTTGTGATTACGCGCCTGGGCGTGCCGGCACTGTATGCGGTGAAGGCGGTTTCGTTCATCGGCGATGCATACCTGGCGGGCGCTGTGGCGGCGCTGGCCGGAAAAAAGCGGGCGCTGCCGGCCTTTGGGGCTGCGCTGCTGCTGCCCACACTGGTGCTCAACGGCGGCATGTTTGCCCAGTGCGACAGCCTGTATGCGGCCTGCGCACTGTGGGGTCTGGCGCTTGCGCTGGATAAACGCCCGGTGGGCGCTGCTGTGTGCTTTGCGCTTTCGCTTTCCTTTAAGCTGCAAAGCGCGTTCATCCTGCCGATGGTCGCCGTGCTTTGGGCGGGCAGGAAGCTGAAGCTGCGCGAGGCGTTGATTTTCGTGCTCACGCTGCTGGCGGTGATGCTGCCGGCGCTGCTGGGCGGCAAGAGTCTCGGCGGCATCATCGGGATCTACACCTCGCAGACGGGTCTGTATACGGGCCTGAACTACAACGCAGCCAGCTTTTTCGGCCTGATGGAGACGGTGGGGCTGGATGTATACGCTTATGGTAACTTTGCCATGGCGCTGGCGTTTGGCGTGTGCGCGCTGCTGGTTGCCTGCGGTGTGCGCCGTGCGAAGGAAATGACGGACAGCGGGTACGTGCGTCTGGCGCTGCTGATGGTGCTGCTGGTGGTTTTCCTGCTGCCCAGAATGCATGAGCGCTATTTCTACATGGCTGTGCCGCTGAGCATTGCGCTGGCGGCAAGGCGCGGCGGACTTGCCGTGCCCGCGGCTGCGATGATCGAGCTGGCGATGCTGGCGACATGCTGGGCGCTGGCGGTTTCGTTGCCTGCGGCGTCGCTGCTGATGCTGACAGCGATTGTTCTTGTGTTGACAGATTGTTGCAAAAATGTTTGCGGTGCGGATGAGGATGTGATATAATCAAAGCATGAGCGCAGCATAATGGGGATTGTGCTGCGCGATGCGATGGGGAGAAAGGGAGGCGTACCATGAACAGGGAAGAAATGCTGGCGTTTTTGAAGAATGTGGCCAAGGGCATTGCCACAATGTTTGGCCCGAACTGCGAGACCATTGTTCATGATATGACGCGCCCGGGACATCCGATTCTGGCGATTTATCACGGCACGGTGACCTCGCGCGAGGTGGGTTCCACGGCGGATATCTTTGGCGATATCGGCAACTACGACGAGACGGTATACGAGAAGAAGGACTATACCAATCAGCTTGTGCTTGCGCGCGACGGGCGCACGCTCAAGAGCTCGACGTTCAACGTCGTGGGTGAGGACTATCATTTTGCGCTGGGCATCAATATGGACATCACGCACATGGTGCGCGCCCAGCAGATGATGGCGGAGCTGACGGCGACGAGCGGCGACTTGCAGCAGACGCTGCTGTAGGATTCCCGCAGTCAGCTGGAAGAGCTGCTGCGCGAGTGTGTGAGCGCCGTAGGCAAAGAGCCTGAGATGATGAAGAAGACAGACCGCATGCGCATCATTCGCATGCTCTACAAGCGCCGCGCGTTCACCTATCAGAAATCGGTGGCGATTGTCGCCGAGCGGCTGAACGTCTCCCGCTATACGGTGTATAAGTACATGCACGAGCTGGAAGAGGCCGAGAAGAAGGGCGAGCACCTGCAGGATTGATCAAGTAAAAGCACCGGAGAGCCGGTGCTTTTTTGATGAACAAAAGGGATAGAAAGTTCATTAAAGAATCTTGAAACCGCCGCGAAGCGAAGAAGGGGTCTGGGGACAATGTCCCCAGGCGGGTTTGGGCGGCAGCCCAACGTTTCCATGCGCGAAGCGCCAGATAAGCAAGAATCAAACAGGAGCCGAAGGCGACGCTTTTGATTCTGACACAGCT
>JAFQIF010000154.1 GCA_017397695.1 Clostridia bacterium | reverse complement strand
CGGGTGTTCTGTTATCATTATATTCTGCGCATGCGCGCACGCTTCAAACCTGAATATTATAGATGAAAACACGAAAGAATTCAATGGCTTTGAGCTTTTTTGCCGTCAGGAACCCGTCCATTCCACCCATATCGGCGTACTGAGCAGGTCGATAACTCCCCATTTGTTATAGCCCACGCGGATTTCATGCCACGTATTTTCCTCTGAAAACACCTATTGATCAAAACGACCCTGCACTTATTATAGGTCATCTTTCCTACGGTACAGTCTTCGATTCTTTCACCGTCTACGTAAAAACTGTTAATTCTGAGCAGGTTACCGCCTGTGGCGACCATTTCGATCTGCCCAGTCTGCGTCAGCGTCATCTCTGGTTCCCACAGCGTGATCTTATACGCTGATTTCGTTCCCTTAACCAGCAGGAACGCCAGCATCACAATCAGGATCACCACCGGCGCCAGATATGTCTTACGGATCTGATACATCGCTTCTTTCATAAGCCGCCTCCGTAATTCTCTCCGTACAGCCGGTCATAATGCAGCATGAGCATCGTATCGGACACCTCTTTGTTGGTCTGCGGATCTGCGCTCCACTTGCCGTCCTTCTCCACCAGATCGCCGTATACCCACACACTCTTAACATCGTCCGAGCTGAGATAGTTAAAGAAGGGATCGCGATCCATACCCAGCATGCGCATCACATACGCGCCCAGCCGGTAAGAAGGGATGTTCTCAGGCAGCACGGAGGTGTCCTGTCCGTAGTTTCTGTATACCAGTATCGGCGTAGTATAATGCCTGAGCATGCCGGCCGGCACCCCCGAAAGCTTTTTGCCGAACTGGCGGATCGCCGGCGCATGATCACCCCAGACGACGATCAGCACCGGGTTTTCCTGCTTTTCAAAATAGGCGATCAGGTCACAGAGCGCATCGTCGCTCAGCTTGAGCATGTTGACGTAGTTGCGCGCATTGAGCATTTCCACATCGTCAAGCCCGGGCTCTTCCACGCGAACGCGGTTCAAGTTCGATTTAAAGCCGTATCCGCCGTGATTCTGATACGTCACCACATGGCAAAACCACGGCTTGCCCTTCGGGCGGTTTTCATATGTTTTGATGATCTGATCAAACAGATAATCATCTGCCGGGTAGGGGAAGGGCTCCGTGCTCTCCGGCTCCAGATCCTTCTTAAACAGCGCGCTGTCAAAGCCCATCAGCCCATAGGCGCGTTCCCTCGAATAAAACGAACGGGAGCCGGGATGGATTGCCTGTGTATAGTAGCCGTAGGACCCAAGCAGAGGTACAATTGAAGACATACCATCCCGAATCACGCCGCCCGGCGCAGTAAAGCACAGGTTATCCGTTTCAACCGCGCGATAGCCGGTCAGCACCTCGTATTCCGCAACGACAGTGCTGCCGCCGTAGACCGGCGTAATGAATTTTCCGCCCCAGTGCTGCTGCTGCAGTTCCCGGAACCCAGACAGCGGATCTTCCGACAATTCGAGATCCTGCGTCACATCATAAAAAGATTCACTCATGACAAAGAGGATATCCGGCCTGATCTCCGGCTGCGCTCCCATACCGCGATGTGCTGCCAGCACAGCCTCCACGGCCTCCTGCGTATAGCCCTCCGGCTCGTCAATCGCCTGTGTGCTCGACATCGGAATGCGGTTGACAAACGCCGTGATCATGCCGCGCCGCGTGTAGTCGTCGTCCTGCCTCGTCATGTTGAAGCCTTCCTCAATCCCCATATAATCGGACTGCATGAACGTCACGCAGGCCGCCGTCATGAGCACAGAACCTGCAAGCGCCAATATACGCCGCACGCGCCTGCCCGGACACACGCGCCTGCCTGCCATCATCAGCGGAATCAGCACGCCCATCAGCAAAAACGCCGCAGCGATATACCCCGTCAGTTCGATGCCGCCATTGGTCATGTTGCCCGCAACGCCCAGCGCTTCCTTCGCCATCGCAAGGTCCGAAAACTGGAACGGCTCGCCGCGCATTTCCATTTTAAAATACTGCACCGAACCAAGGATCAGGAAGAACAGGTTGTTTGCTGCAAGCGCGGGCGCAGTCCGACCGATGGCAAACAGCAGCACCAGCGAAAACAGCAGAATAAACAGTGCGCCGCATGCAGCAAATACCGTCTCTTCCACCAGAAAAATCATCGCGCCGGCATATTCGCCGCGCCAGACGATTTCCATCCAGATGAGCATGCAGGCTGCATTCAGCAGAAATACCAGCGGGAGCATCGCTTTTCCAATTGTATCAATCGTATTCTGATTCAGAATCCTCTTTTGTACAGCTTTGTCCTTTTTCACGTATTTTGACTCCATTTGATATTTAATGGTGTTTTATATCATATCATAATCAAGCACCCTTTGCAATCCATCCTTCAGCATCCACACACAGTCCAGCGGAAAACCGGCAAGCCGGCGCCATTTAAAGTCATCAGACGTTTTTGTTCACCATGTAGTATACAAGTTCAATTGCTTAATTCGCTATTGACAATTTTACCCGTGCATTTTATAATATTTTCCGCAACGGAGTTTTGTACCGCGTTTCGGAAACGTTTCCGGCGATACAGGAAACCCGCTGCGCCTGATCATGCTGCCTGCGGACGGCTGATGCGCCGACCGTACAGAATATTATTTGGAAGGAGATCTTTGACTATGAAGAAGATCATCGCCCTGGCCCTCGCTGCTGTGCTGTGCCTGGCTCTTGCCACCGCCTGCGCCGACGGCTCCGTCTACTACCTCAACTTCAAGCCCGAGCAGGACGCTCAGTGGCAGGCTCTCGCCAAGGTCTACACCGAGAAGACCGGCGTGCCGGTAACTGTCGTGACCGCTGCCTCCGGCCAGTATGAGACCACCCTCATGGCCGAGATGGAGAAGTCCGAGTGCCCGACCCTGTTCCAGGTCAACGGCCCGGTCGGCCTTGCGAACTGGACCGACTACTGCTATGACCTCGCCGGCACCAGCCTTCCGGGCTATCTGACCAACGAGGCTTTCGCCCTGAAGGAGGGCGACGCGGTGAAGGGCATTGCCTACGTCATCGAGACCTACGGCATCATCGCCAACACCAAGCTGCTGGAGAAGGCCGGCTACACCGTGGCCGACATCACCAACTTCGAGACCCTCAAGAAGGTCGCCGAAGACATCCAGGCCCGCAAGGCTGAGCTCGGCCTCGACGGCGCGTTCACTTCCGCCGGCATGGACGGCTCCTCTGACTGGCGCTTCAAGACCCACCTGGCCAACATGCCGATCTACTACGAGTACAAGGCTGACGGCATCGGCAACACCGCTGCCATCAAGGGCACCTACCTGGACAACTACAAGATGATCTGGGATCTGTACATCAACAACGCTACCTGCGAGCCGGCCCTGCTGGCTTCCAAGACCGGCAACGACGCTGTTGCTGAGTTCGTGGGCGAGAAGGCTGTCTTCTATCAGAACGGCACCTGGGCCTGGAACGACGTGAAGGCGCTGGGCGCTGAGAACCTCACCATGCTCCCGATCTACATCGGCGTTGAGGGCGAGGAGAATCAGGGCCTGTGCACCGGCACCGAGAACTACTGGTGCGTGAACGCCATCGCTGAGCAGGAAGACATCGACGCGACCATCGCGTTCCTCGAGTGGGTTGTCACCTCTGAGGAAGGCCGCAAGTGCATGTCTCAGGACATGGGCTTCGTCGTTCCGTTCGACACCTTCACCGGCGAGTATGCTTCCACCAATCCGCTGGTCGCTGTTGATACCGCTCTGACCGCTGCGGGCAAGACTCCGGTTTCCTGGAACTTCCCGACCATGCCGTCTGAGGAGTGGAAGAACGGCGTTGGCTCCGCCCTGACCGCTTATGCGGCTGGCACCGGCGACTGGGCCGCGGTTGTGTCCGCGTTCGTCGACGGCTGGGCGACCGAGTATGCGCTCACCCACTAATCGATTTATTCGCACTTTATAAGAGGGCGGGCATATCGCCCGCCCTCTTTTTTGCGGTCAATGGCGCTTCTGAACGGCTTACAGGGATTAAGCCATTCGGTGCCCGATGTGCGCTTTTTTGAGCATATCTGTGTATGGCAATCTGCAAAAGCGCTCGGATATCCGTGTGCTTTTGCAGGTTGCTCTGACAACCCAAATTACCCGGGAGGAATTCTTTATGGAAAACGCCATCAAGAAATACTGGCCTGTGTTCCTGCTCCCGACACTGGCCGCCTTCATCATCGGCTTCATCTGGCCGTTCATCTGGGGCATTTATCTCTCATTCCACAAGTTCATTACCGTCTCCAAGACGACCTTTGTGGGCATCGACAACTACATCAAGGTCTTCCAGGACGCCACGTTTGTTGAGGCCTTCTGGTTCACCGCCCGCTTCACCATCGTCTCTACGATCCTGATCAACGTTCTGGCGTTCATGCTGGCGTTGACGCTGACCCGCGGCCTCAAGGGCACGAATGCGTTCCGCACCGTGTTCTTCCTGCCCAACCTCATCGGCGGTATCGTGCTGGGCTATATCTGGCAGATCCTGCTCAACGGCCTGCTGACCAACCTGGGCCTGCCGCTGCTGGCGCTGGACGCCAAGTATGGCTTCTGGGGATTGATCATCCTGATGTGCTGGCAGCAGATCGGCTATATGATGATCATCTACATTGCGGGTCTTCAGAATGTGCCGGGCGATCTGCTCGAGGCAGCGTCCATCGACGGCGCAACCAGCTTCCAGACGCTCATCAAGGTCAAGCTGCCGATGGTCATGCCGTCCGTGACGATCTGTACCTTCCTGACGCTGACCAACTCCTTCAAGCTCTTTGACCAGAACCTCGCGCTTACCGGCGGCGAGCCGGCCAAGGCGAGCCAGATGCTGGCGCTCAATATCTATGACACCTTCTATGCCCGTGCGGGCGCGCAGTGGAAGGGTATCGGTCAGGCGAAGGCTGTGGTCTTCTTCCTGCTGGTCATTTCCATTTCTCTCATTCAGCTCTACTTTACCCGTCGTAAGGAGGTGCAGCAGTAATGGCTAAGAAGACTTACCATGACGGCGCTGTTTCCGGTGCCCGCCGCGTTGTCGATGCTGCGCTGATTGTGCTGCTGAGTGCGTTGTGCCTGGTGTGGATCTATCCGGTCATCCTGATCCTGAACAACTCGCTGAAGCTGGAAACCGCAATCTCCACCGCGACCGTCTTTGATCTGCCGACGAGCGAAACCTTCGTGGGCCTTGCCAATTATGTTCATGGCGTCACGCAGATGAACTTCCTGGCTTCCTTCGGCTACTCGGTCATCATCACCGTGACCTCTGTCGCGCTGATCATCCTGTGCTGCTCCATGTGCGCGTGGTACATCACCCGCGTGAATATCCTCGCCTCCAAGCTGATGTATCTGCTGTGCGCGTTCTCCATGGTCGTTCCGTTCCAGATGGTTATGTTCACCCTGGCGAAGACGGCGGATACCCTCAAGCTCAATACCCCGTTCAATATCTGCATCATCTACCTGGGCTTCGGCGCAGGCCTGGCGGTATTCATGTTCACGGGCTTCATGAAGAGTGTGCCGCTGGCGATTGAAGAGGCCGCGATGATCGACGGCTGCAATCCGCTGCAGATTTTCTTCAAGGTCGTCTTCCCGATCCTCAAGCCGACGGCCATTTCCACGGCGATTCTGGAAACCATGTGGGTCTGGAACGACTATCTTCTGCCCACGCTGGTGCTGGACATTAAGAAGTACCGCACCATTCCGATGGCGATTCAGTATTTCCGCGGCAGCTACGGCCGCGTGGAGATGGGTCCGATGATGGCCTGTATTATGATCACGGTCATTCCGATCATCGTCCTGTATCTGGCTTGCCAGAAGTACATCATCGAGGGCGTTGTTGCCGGCGCCGTCAAGGGCTGATATCAGAAGCAAGGAACTGCCGCATATGCGGCAGTTCCTTTTTTACGCATTCGGGATATTTAGTTCATTAAGGAATCTTAAAACCGCCGCGAAGCGAAGAAGGGGTCTGGGGACAATGTCCCCAGGCAGGTTTGGGCGGCAGCCCAACGTAACCCGTGCGCGAAGCGCCAGATAAGCAAGAATCAAACAGGAGCCGAAGGCGACGCTTTTGATTCTGACACAGCTTTGAAAGAATTTGTGTAGTCTGAGTAATTCTTTCAATCTGTACCGGAATCGTAATTGTCGCCTTCGGATCCGCTCCGATTCTTGCTATTTTCTTCGATTGGGTTACGTTGGGGATTTCATCCCCAAACCCCTG
>JAFQIF010000012.1 GCA_017397695.1 Clostridia bacterium | reverse complement strand
GATGACTTCCATGGTGGTGTTGGTCAGATCGGCGCTCACATAGTGGGTCGCGATGCCCGCGGCGTTGATCTTTTCAAAATAGTAGATGGACATGCGCAGGTTCACGTCGCCCACGCCTTCGATGGTCAGGCCAACGGAGTTTTCGCCCGGATCGAACACGCCGTCCTTGCCGGTGCAGTCGTCCTTGAACTTGAGGAGGTAGTTGCCATTGTCAAGGGCATAGACGTTCTTGGTCTTGCCGGTATACACAAGCTTCAGGTTTTCCATCAGTCAATCTCCTTCCGGTAATACAGGTCAAAAGGGAACAGGAAAAACACGTAAACAATTTTAATCAAGTTGATATATGCTGTCAATGAAAAAAACAGACAGAGTGAGAAGAAAAACCGTGTGAAATATGACAGAATTTCGATATGAGGCAAATCGGTGCGTTGTTTGACAGACCATTCCGTGCCGATTATAATGGAGGCAGTATTAATGTGATCAGGGAGTGAATGGGATGCTTACAATTCATACGAACACAAAGGTATATGCGATGGACAGGACAAACGCGCCTGCGGCTTGTGCCCAAAGCGGAGAGACGGTCTGTTTTGAAACGCTGGACTGCTTTGGCGGTCAGCTGACCTGCGAAGATCAGCGCATGGGCGGCCTTGATTGGAGAAATATCAATCCGGCGACAGGACCGCTGTATGTAGAGGGTGCGCTGCCGGGCGATGTGCTCAAGGTAGAGATTCTTTCCATTGAGCTATCTGATCATGGCGTGATGGTGCACGGTGAAGGCGAGCGGGTCACAGGCAGAGCCGTCAAGGGGGAAATGACAAAGATTCTTCCTATTGAAAACGATCGTGCAAAGTTCAATGAAAAACTCTCTTTTCCGCTCTGCCCGATGATCGGCGTCATCGGTACGGCGCCTGCGGGAGAGGGGATTGCAACGGGTACGCCCGACGCTCATGGCGGCAATATGGACTGCACCCGTATCGGCGCGGGTACAACGCTGTATCTGCCGGTAAATGTCGAGGGCGCGCTGTTGGCGATGGGCGATATGCATGCCGTTATGGGCGACGGCGAGGTTGGCGTATGCGGTGTGGAGATCGCAGGCAGCATTACTGTGCGTGTTTCCGTGATCAAGGAGTGCGCGCTGCCAACGCCGTTCCTGCTCACAGACGAATTGGCGATAACCATCTGTTCAGCCAAAACCGCTGATGAAGCTGCGGATGCAGCTACGCTGGCTATGCATAGTTTCCTCAAGGGTGAGCTGGGTATGGATGGACACGAAGCCGGTATGCTGCTCAGCATTGCAGGCAATCTGCGCGTCTGCCAGGTTGTTGATCCGAAAAAGACCATGCGCATGGAGCTGCCGCGCAGCATTACGCGGGCGTACGCGTATACGTTCAGATAATCATGAGAGAAGCGCTTGCTGAAAACGGCGAGCGTTTTTTCTTTGATTTTTTCTGCGAATCCCTTGACAGATTGTGACTCTTGATTTATAATACATCCTGTTCACGCGGGAATGGCGGAATTGGCAGACGCGCTAGATTCAGGTTCTAGTGAAAGCAATTTCATGCAGGTTCAAGTCCTGTTTCCCGCACCAATCAAAAGACGGCCATCTGAAGGGTGGCCGTTTTTTGATTTCAAAGAACGGGAGAACAGGACTTGAATGGCGAGGGAGTGAATGAGGCCCCAGTGGGGCCTCAGAGCCGAGCTGACCGAAGCGCCGACGAGGCGCAAGAAAAAGTCCTGTTTCCCGCACCAATCAAAAGACGGCCAGAAGGGTGGCCGTTTTTTTGATTGCCTGGATTTTGCATAGCTTAACCACTAGCGGCGCTGTCGAAGATAAGAGATATTCAGAGAAAAGGCCCTCCTTTGCTATGCTTAAAGCGGTTTGGAAACAGCTGAAAAAACAAAGGAGGATCATCATTTTGTGGAGAATAGTATGATGAAATGGAAAGAAATGTATGTAGTTATGCGTCTAATATATGTATTGAAAGAATCGGAAAATTATGGAGGTGGAAGAATGAAAGATATATTCAATGGGCAGATCCGAGCGGATAAAGTCAAATCCGTAATCGTTGGTTTGGCGGTATTTGATATCATATGTATCCTGGGTGCAATCGTATTTTTGTCTGCAGGGATGAATACTTCGGGTCAAACCCGGGAAGAGCAGATGATTGTATGTGCACTGGGGTGGAGCTGCATTATATTGGCTGTCGTATATCCGATGCTTGCCGTGTATTTCGCAAGAAGGGCAAAAAAGCATCCAAGATTCGCACAACTATTCATTCATCCAAGGTCGTTTCAGTAAGCACGAAAAGGCAAGAGGAGAAAACAATGAAAAGATTCGCTATCATTCTTTTCCTGATGCTTATGCTTGCGCCTGGTGCGCAGGCTGCCCGAACATACCGTACTTGGGCGGAGGATACGATCAAGCTCTATTCACCCAGGGAACAGGACTGGACGTACGTGACGCCGGAGAACTATGAAGAGAACATGGAGCTGATCACCAGCCATGGTTTTGACGGGGAAGATGCGCGTGCGCGCTATGAATCCGGCGAAATCATCTTTGAGGCGTATCATGTCAAGGCACTCAAGGATGGATGCCTGCGCCTGCAGGTGATCGAGACGCCGTATACGCGCAAGATTTGGGATCATACGAGCCTGAGCAGCGAGGAAAGGCAGGAACTGTTGGACGATTTAGCTTCGGATAAGACGGATCTGCCATTTGATTTTCGTGCACCGCGCTACTGGACGTGGAACGGCGGCGGTAAGAATAACTATGTTGATTCCGGATTTGTGAGCATGCCGCCGTATACCTATGAGAGCGGCAGACTGAACATGCAGATCCGCAACGGTAAGGCGTACGTGCTCAGCTATGTGGCGCATCATCCGTCTACCCGCTGGGACAGGATTCACGATGCCGAAGAAAAGGCGGTGCGTGAGAGGCTGGGCGATATGAATCTGCTCATGGACAGGCTGCCGCGCGGCGTTGAACTGCCGCTTGAAGGTCCGGATACGCTGCAGGTGGCGCGCGAGGGGCTTGTGATCAACGGTAAGAGCGATAAGGGCGCACAGGTGTCAGTTTTCTGCGAGGGTGCGCTGGCGACATGCTCGACGGAGAGCGGCGGCAGCTTTACAGCGGAGATTGCCTTTGACGCTGAAGGCGAGTATGATGTCGTGATTACGGCAAGCAAGAAGGGTACGACGGATACAACCGTCACGCTTCCTGTTCTGGTGACAAGGGATATGTGTACGCTGCTGATCAATCAGGCACCGCATCCGATTGAAGAGCTGGGTGAAAAGACGATCAGCGGCCAGACGCTGCCAGGTGCCGAGGTGCATATCGATACCGGGCGTCAAAAGCTGGAGATTTATGCGGATGACGAGGGGAAGTTCAGCGAAAAGCTGGATATGAACCGCTATGGTGTGTATCCGATCGGGGTTAAGGCGTTTTATGAAGGGCTTGAGACTGCGGAGATTGCTTTCATATCGAGTGCAGTGACCGATGCAAAGACGATGATCAAGCAGGCCAAGGAACGCCTGACAGGCCTCAAGCTCAAGTCTTTCATCAGCGATCCTGAGGATCATGTGGGCGAAATGATATCCTGCGAAGCGCGTATCGATGAGATCACCTATGTGCGCGGCGGCCTCAAGATCCGCGCATCCACCAAAGATTCAAATGGAAAGCGCCAGACGTATATGCTCAAAACGCATGGCTATGTCGAGGATCAGATTTACGAGGACATGCGCCTGACGTTTTATGGCGAGGTTTGCGGCTATGATGAAATGACCACAGGCGAGGGAGAAACGCAGACGCTGCCGTGCGTTCAGGTGGATTGTGCGCAGTGGCTGATTATCAGAGAGTAAGTTGCGTGGCAGTCAATCAAAATGGAATGCTTTTCAGGAGAGCCAGGGCCTGACTGTTATTTCCTGATTGATAGGCATGGATTGACGCACTGGAGGAATGGAACATGGATAGAAGAAAGCGAATTGAATATCTTGCGGTGACCTGGTCGGTGTTTGCTTCGATGTTTGCGATGTTCTTTTTTCTGGGAACGAAAGATACCGGCGCTGGATTCATGAGCGGAGAAGCGTTCAGATGGCACAGCGGCCTGATGGCTGGTTATATGTTCAGCTCCATTCTTTCGGGAATCCTGCTTGCTGCGCGCTTCTTTGCGAAGAGAAAACTGGCTTTCAAAATGGCTGCGGCGCTGGTGGCATTTTTCACGCTCTTTGCCGTATACATCGTTGGTTTGGTGACGTTTATTCCATATCAGATTTATAATTTGGTCATGATCTTTAGGACGAAAACGGAGAAAAGGGATGATGATGAAGAGGGTGAGCTTCAGCATGAAACAGAGGAGGAATTGTCTGCGATAGACGCGCAAAGGGTGTAAACGTGATTCATCTGTGGGTTCAATGTCCTTGCGATAAGCAGATCAACAGAAGCATGGAAGATCCGGAGCGAGAAGAAAACTCGGTCGGGATCTTTTTCATGTGTAAGCGCAGATACGTGGCTGGTTTAAGCATGGAAAACGAACCGATTGCCTCAAGACGACCATCTCCGTAATGAGCGCATTTTGACGCTCCAATGCTTGGTTTCGGCTGAATGATGTGGTTTTGACAAACGCAAAAATACGGATCAAAAATGAAAACGATTTCGATTTCAGATTGTACAAAACATTATGAATTATTATGAATTCTCTTTGGAAATAAAGGGATTTTAAGGCGTGAGAAGAAAATGATGATTCAGGAAAACATCCCGGAGATCGACGCGCCTGATGATGTGCCGGTATGGCATGGAGGGTAAGCCGGATGTGCGTTTCCATGTCGGCCATGATCCATAACGACCGGATGAAAACGAATAGGAGGAGACCAAATGAAGAAACTGCTTGCTTTGCTGCTGTGCGTCATTCTGCTGATCCCCGCCGCTGCCATGGCAGAAATTGCGCCATACTCCAAGGTCTATGAGCCGGAAACCAGCTTCGTGCTGGCCACGACGATTGCCTGGGAAGCCGATGCAACTGCTGTGGATGTCGCCGCTGCGCAGGTTCGCCCCGGCACCGCGCTTGTGTATGTCGATAAGGAGCTCAATGTAACCGCTGCCGACGGTGATGCGCTGGGCACGCTCTCGGAATATGCTGCGGCTACTACCGGTACGATCATTCCTGCACTCTATATTCAGGATGAAGAAACCGCTGTCGCACTTAAGGAATATCTGGAGACATCCGGTCTGGGCGACGTCTTTGTTGCTGGTGCGTATGAGAATTCTGCGCTGATCAAGGAAGTGGCGCAGCTTAATCCTGTTCGTGGTCTGGTTGATTTCCGCGCGATCAAAGCGGGCGATGAGGATACGCTCGAGGAGATCATCAAACTGACCAATGGCAGCTATGCGAAGGTTGCGCTGCTTTCTGAAGAACTGGCCACGGAAGACAATGTCAAGTTCCTGCAGGGTAGGCTGGTAACCGTATGGGTCGAGACTGAGACGACGACCAGGTCCCTGCTTGCGCAGTATACCAATGGCGCCAATGGCGTCCTTGTCAAGGATTATCAGAAGGCCATTGACCATCTGGCGTTCTTCAAGGATGATGCACCGTCCCTGCTGCGCCTGTCCAATATCGTCGGACACCGCGGCATGCCGAGCGTACATGTGGAGAATACGATACAGTCCATGATCGGTGCATATAATGCCGGTGCGGATGCGATGGAGACCGATATCTACCTGAGCGACGATCGTGAACTCTTTGTGCTGCACGATGGCAGCCTCAAGCGACTGTTCGATCGCGAGGATGTGGCTGCGGTCGAAGAGCTGACGCTCAAGGAACTGCAGGCTATTCCGTTTGTCAATGATGGACCGAACGGCGTGCAGCTCAATAATAACCAGAAGGCGGAAGGTTCCCGCTTTGGCTATATCGATTTTCTGCCGAATCAGAGGATTCCGACTCTGCGCGAAATCTATGAGATGTTTGAAGACACAGGCATCGCGCAGGATACCGAAATCAAGTCCATGAATCCGAAGATTGTTCAGGCGCTGCGCAATCTCGTCACCGAGATAGATAACTTTGAAGAGGTCTTTGTCATCACCTTTAATAAGGTCATTCTCGATGAGTTCTATGCGTCCTGGCCGGAGATGTCCGTCGGCGCGCTGGGTATGGAAGGTTACGGCAGCGAGGAAAGCTATCTGCCGGCATTTGCCAAGTATAATGAGGTTATTGCAGCTGAAGGCGTTGAAAAGGCTCTGCAGATGCTCTATGCCGAAATTGATAGATGGAACGCTACCTATAACCCGAACCTTGCATTCACGTATGATCTCGCCGTTGCCGGCCGTCATCGTGGCCTGACGGTATGGCCGTGGACCTATAATCAGCCGGCGCAGTTTGCTGATGCATATCTCAAGGGTGTGTATGGCCTGACCACCAATTTCTCATGGTGGGCAACCGACTTTATCCGCGATATCCGTGCGCAGGATGTGACCATCAAGGCCGGAGAAGAGATTCCGGCGCCGGTGGTAACGACGCAGAAGGGCGAGAAGGTTGCGGTTGACGGCCTCGAATTGATCGTAGCCGAAGGCACAATCGACGCTGGGGGCGAAGCTCTTGCGCTGTACCGCCTCAAGCAGGAGCTGGTTGTCGACGGCGAGTCCTTTGGCGGCTACTACCTGTATTCCAACCCGTTTACGGTAACTGTCGAATGAACGGACGGAGCATGCAAGGAATATAACTCAACCATCGGACAGGGCGGGTCACCGCCCTGTTTTTCTTTGTATAAAAGAAGAAACAAGTGTGTCCCGCTTCTGTTTTCAGGGCTTTTTGTGTGCATGGCGGATGCGGAGCTTGCAACGAATGTCATAATTTGATACAATAATATAGATTCTGGCTGCTGCTGCCTGCAGAGCAGACCGGAAGAGAAAGCTTTTGCGCCGCCTGTGCGGCAATCACAATGTCGGGTATCCCTGGCGAACCCGAACGGAGGAAATGAAAATGCATAAAAGAGTGAGAAAGAAGAAACTCACCATCCAATGGATGACAGGGACGGCTATGATGGTTGCGCTGACCATAGTGCTGGCCAATACCCCTCTGGGACTGATCCGTCTGCCGTTTCTTACGGCGACCACGCTGCACATCCCGGTGATTATCGCGACGCTTGTCCTCGGGCTGGAGGCCGGCGTGATTACGGGACTTGTCTTCGGTGCAAACAGCCTTATCACCAACCTGACGGGCGCGTCGTTTTTTGCGCCGTTCTTTATTAATCCATTGGTGTCTGTGCTTCCGCGTATGGTTTTTCCAGTGTGCGTATATGGAATTGCGAAGCTGCTGGGCGGCCTGCTGGATCGGTATGACCGGCATCATGTGGTTTCCTATGTCAGCGCAAGCGCATTGGGTACTGCGTTGCATACGGCCATGGTCATGGGCATGATTTATCTGCTCAATCACGATAGAATCGCGCAGATGGCGGCCGCAGGGGTCGGCGTGCCAGAAGCGATTGCGCAGCGGGGCGTGGGTGCGGGTGTCGCCGCGCTGGGGATCGCCAACGGCGTACCTGAGACGCTGGTCGCTGCTGTGGTTGCGCCGGCGGTCGCGCTGGCGCTGGACAAGGCTATGGGCAGAATGATCATCAGAAAATAAACGCGAAGCATTCGATAAAGGGGAATATACCATGATCTTTGTGATGGATATCGGCAACACGAATATCAAGGCGGCTGTATTTGATGGGAAAAGGCTCCTCAAGCGCTGGCGCTGTGCAACGGAACCGTCGATGACTTCTGATCAGTATGGCATCATCATGGCCGATCTGTTCCGCTATAACGGCCTGGATATGAAGGCGATTGAGGGAATCATGATTTCGTCCGTCGTGCCGACGATCAATTTCACCATTGAGCATATGTGTGGCGATTACTTTGGCATGGAACCGCGCTTTTTGCTGCCGGGCATGAAAACCGGCCTGAATATCAAATACGAAAACCCGCGAGAACTGGGCAGCGACCGCATTGCCAATGCTGTGGCGGTGTCCACGATCTACGGCGGCCCAGCAATTTTCATCGACTTTGGCACGGCGACGACGTACGGCGTCGTATCCGAAAAGAATGAATTTCTGGGCGGTGCGATCGGACCGGGCCTGCGCATGATGAACCGGGCAATTGCTTCTGGTACGGCAAAGCTGCCTTCTATCGAGCTGGTCATGCCCCAGAAGGTGATCGGCCGCACGACGGTATCCAATATCCAGTCGGGTATTCTCTATGGATACATTGGCTCGGTGGAAAAGCTTGTCGGCGCGATGAAAGAGGAAATGGGCCGTCCGGGCGCAAAGGTGATCGCGACAGGCGGTATGGCGCATATGGTCAGGAATCATTCCAATGTGATTGATGAAATCAATCCGGACCTGACGCTGACGGGCCTGCGCATTATTTACGAAAAGAATCAGGCCTGACGATCCGGCCTGCAGGAGGATAAATATGGAAAAGATCAGAGTCGGCTTTTTGGGCTGCGGCAATATCGGCTGTGGCGTATACAAGCTGCTTGCAACCTATGGCGATCAGATGGAGAAGAATGAAGGCGCCGCTTTTGATGTGCGAAGGATTCTCGTTCGTTCTCTGGCTAAAAAGCGCAGCTGGGATGTGCCCGCCAGCCTGCTGACTGACCGCGCAGAGGAAGTGCTGGAGGATCCGCAGATCGATATCGTGATGGAGTTCATGGGTGGTGAGGAGCCGGCAGCTTCCTACATGATCCGTGCGCTTGAGCATGGCAAAACGGTGGTAACCGCCAATAAGATGGCACTAGCTTCTCGCTGGGATGCGATTACGGCTGCCGCCCGTGCGCATGGTGCAGGGTTGTATTACGAGGCCAGCGTGTGCGGTGCCATTCCGATCATCCGCGCGATGAATGAATCCCTGCAGGCCAATCGCATCACCTCTGTCATGGGCATCATCAACGGCACCACCAATTACATTCTCACGCGTATGAGCCGAGAGGGTGCTGCCTATGACGATGTGCTTGCGGATGCGCAGCGTCTTGGCCTGGCGGAGCCGGATCCGACTGCGGATGTGGAGGGATATGACGCAGCCTATAAGCTGTCTATTCTTTCGACGCTGGCGTTCCATCGTCATGTGCCGGTAGAAAACATCTATCGAGAGGGCATTACGGGCGTGACGCCGCTGGATGTCGCCTGCGGTAAGGAATTCGGACTTACGCTTAAGCTGCTTGCCGTGGCCAAGGAAGAGGATGGGAAAATTCAGGCGCGTGTGCATCCCACATTTGTGCCGGATAGCCATCCGCTTGCTGGCGTCAGCGATGCGTTTAATGCCGTATATGTGGATGGCCACGCCTGCGGCGAGATGATGTTTTATGGACGGGGAGCGGGCGATATGCCCACGGCCAGCGCGTTGGTTTCCGATCTGGTCAAGGCTGCCAGGGCGAAGAGGCATCTGCTGCCTGCCGTGGGTAAGGAAGCCTGTGTGATGGCGGATGACTGGTCCTGCGTGCATTTTGTGCGCATGCTGGCCAAGGATGAACCGGGCGTGCTGGCTCTGGTTTCGGGCAAATTTGCACAGTACGGCGTCAGCATTGCATCCATGGTACAGAAGGGAGAGCGCGACGAAAACGGCTGTGTGCAGCTGATTTTCCTCACACATAAGGCTTCTGAGCATGCGGTGCGCAGCGCATTGGCAGAGCTGGAAGGAGAAAAGGTATCCTTTGGTAGCGTAATCCGCGTGGAAGGCCAGTGAAATATCGACCTATCATAGATAAATAACGATAACAGCATGGAAATACATGCTGTTTTTTCTATATTTACTTTTGTTTTTTTTAAAACATCTGTTGAAAACTGTATATGTGCAATATTAACAAAATGCTTTAGCATGATGAAATCAAAGGGAACAAAAGAAGAGGAGGACAAATGTAAAAAGAACTGGGAAAATGCAGGGGAATATACAAAAATCATCAAATTGGGGGGTCGAAAACGTTTTATCAGGGTCAAATCTGTTCCGGAAACGATACCGGACTTCCGCGAAGAGAAGAAAGGCATACAAATGCGGTGTATAAAGAACGTGAACAGAATGAACAAAATGAAAGAAAATAAAAGAAAACAAGAGATATCGAGAGATATGAAAAGATAAATCAAGAAAACAATAGAATTCTACGGTATTTGATTGGAAAATGGAAGAGAAAAACGGGTGAGAAAGCATAAAAATCATGAGTTTTTTGTGAACTTATTCAATTGCAAAATGTACAGAAAATCCGTATAATGTACTCAACGAAGCGCCGTGGGACGAAATTAGCGGCGTAAGTCACTTTCGAAAAGATAATAAGGGGGATATTTCAATGGCAGGCCTTAAGCTGAACCACATCTACAAGATTTACTCTGGCAACGTTACTGCTGTTTCTGACTTCTGCCTCGATATCGACGATAAGGAGTTTATCGTTCTGGTCGGTCCGTCCGGCTGCGGTAAGTCCACCACCCTGCGCATGGTTGCAGGTCTGGAAGAGATCTCCGAGGGCGAGCTCTACATCGGTGATCGTCTCGTGAACGACGTCGCGCCGAAGGATCGCGACATCGCGATGGTGTTCCAGAACTATGCGCTCTATCCGCACATGACCGTGTATGACAACATGGCGTTCGGTCTGAAGCTGCGCAAGAAGCCGAAGGACGAGATCGACAAGCTGGTTCGCGAGGCTGCCAAGATCCTGTCCATCGAGCCGTACCT
>JAFQIF010000153.1 GCA_017397695.1 Clostridia bacterium | reverse complement strand
ATGGCCGCCGGAGGAGGCGATAAAAGCGATCTTATAGGATTCCATATATCGGTCCTCATTTCTTTTCTGATTGAATCAGCGGGTACTCAGGTATGCCCGATACACACCAAGCCCCGCCCACGCGCCCAACACGTTGCCCAGCACGTCCTCCAAATCGCATTCTCCGATGACCATCAGATACTGCATGGCCTCAATGGCACAGGAGAAGAGGAGCGCATAGGTGAGCACTGCAGCAAGATTGTCGCTCCTGCCAGGGCAGCAGGCACACAGCAGAAAGCCGAACGGCATGAAGAGAATGACGTTCTGCAGCAAATGCCTCAGATGCAGCATCGATCCGGTCTTGATTGCTCTGCCGATATTGCGCAGACCAAAAAGTACCCTTGTGCTGGTTGATCCGTCCCGGGAGAAGAGCGTCACATAGCCGACCGCCAGCAGCGAGAGCAGAAAGAGCGCGGTCATTCCCCTGTTTATTTCTTTCCGGCAGCTGTGAAGGCCGCGCATGCCGATGCAGATTGCCGCGGCGGGCGACAGCACGGTCATGAGCATGAGCATATCGTCCCAGCTGCCAAGAGCCGGGGAGAACAGCGAAATCGCGGCGAGCACGATGAGCGCCACGGGCAGCAGAATCACAGCGAGCCGGGATGCGGAAACGCGAACGGCTTTGCTGCTGCCAAGCGCCAGAATGCTCATCAGATAGGCGCACAGGACAAGCGCGCAGGTCAGAAAAGCGGGCATGCCAGTTCTCCTCAATGGTCGTAATAGGGCAGCGTGCTGTCGTCGATGGACAGCCGGGGGATCGTGTAGGGATCGCGATGATTGCCGGGGAGCAGCGGACGGCCTCTGACGGCGTAGGCGAGATCATAGCCTGCGCTTTGCATCAGGTCAAGCGTCGTTTCATTATATGCGCCAAAGGGATAAGCAAAGAAGGCGCATGGACGGCCGAGCAGGGCCTCGAGCTTTTCCTTGGAAGCGTGCAGCTCGTGGTACTGTTTATCCCTGTCTGTTCTGGAGAGGCGGGTATGGTCCGTGCCGTGGGAGCCGATGGTCACCAGCGGGTCTTGAGCAATCTCCTTAAGCTGGGCGGTGGTCAGATAGCCCGGCTGATCGAGCTTGTCCGTGAGGACGAAGACGGTGAAAGGAATATTCTCGGCCTTCAGAAAGGGATAGGCAATGGTGTAGACGTCTTCAAGCCCGTCGTCAAAGGTAACGGCGGCGCGGCCAGTCGGCCTGTCCGGTTGGCCCATCTCCTCCAGGGAGACATAAGGGCCGTGACGGCGGATGAAATCATAAAACGCCTGCGTATCGAGCTTGCGCGAGGTGAGCTCAATTTCGGGATGGCTGGATACGTTGTGAAAGGCGTATATGCGATCGTTTGGCAGCAGCAGAAGCAGGCGCAGATAGAGCTTTTTGAGCAGAGCTTTAACCATGGCGCGCCTCCTCGGTCAGCTGGATGAACTGATTGGCACAGATATTCCAGGAGAATCTTTCCAGCAGTTCGCCGGAGGCTTTAGCCAGCGTCTTTTCGTCCGCCTTGGGCGCGCAGACCCACTCGCCGACCTGCTCAAAGGTGTCGCACAGGCAGTGTCCGGGGAGGTCAGTCAGGATAGCGTCGGGGCCGGGTGCATGCAGCGCGGCGGCTGAGGAACGATAATAGACCGATTCCAGCAGCGCCATGCCGAAGATTTCGCGCGTGCACAGGTTGAGGAAGTAGTCGCTGATATAGTGAATCTCCCACATTTTTTCATAGGGCACGCGCTCGATCATCTGCACGCGATCCTCAAGATGATGCTCGCTGATTTTCTCCTCCACGCTTTCCTTGAGATATCCTTCGCCGACCATAAGGAGCTTAAACGGCTTCTGATCGCAAATTTTTGCAAAAAGATCAATCGTCTCCACCGGGCTCTTTTCCGGCTTGAGGCGGCCGACGAAGCTGATGATCACGTCGTCATCCGTATAGCCATAGGATGCGCGAAGCTGCGTGCGGTCATAAGCAGCATAGTCGGTTTTGAGCTCAGAAGCGTCCAGACCGACTGGCGCGACAGAGCAGCGATTGACGCCGAGGACACGCAGTTCGTCCTGCACGGCTTTGGATTTGGCGATCACCGGCAGGCGCTTATAGATGCGAAGCGTACCCATGGAAAAGGCTGCGTCCATCAGACGGGACTTGAAATTGCGCTGCGCGCTGTGAGCGATGCCGATATAGGGGACAAACGCGATATGATGGCGCAGGCAATAGCGGTAAATGCGGGGAAGGAACAGCTGCGTATCGGAAAAGACGAGCAGGCCGTCAAGCTGGGGATCCAGTACGTCCGGATGCATGACGCCATGCACGCCAAGCGCATGCACGGGAATATAGCGCATGTCCAGATCATCAGAAATGATCTGATGATCGGCAGGCTTGTCTTTGGAAACGCATTTGTAGATGGTTACGCGGTGTCCCTGGGCAGTCAGCGCCTTGCCAAGACCGATCTCCTGACTGTGATAGAATCCCTTTTTACCAAATCCGCTGACGATGGTGACCAGAATACCCAGACGCATAAGTGACTTCCTT
>JAFQIF010000152.1 GCA_017397695.1 Clostridia bacterium | reverse complement strand
TACATCGGTACCATGCCGCCGCCAAAGAACATAGTAAAAAGCATCAGCATGAACAGCGGCTTCTTTCCAGGAAAAGCAGGACGCGAAAATGCGTAACCAGTCATGACAGAAATGCCCAGTCCATTCACCATTTGAATACGGGAATCTTATCTTCTCTCCAGATACATTAACCGCAAAAATTGATGTTGCAAACACCGGCGCCATGGAGGGCATTGTAACTGTACAGGTCTATTTCCGGGACCTGGTCAGTTCTGTCATGACCCCGGTGAAGCGGTTGATCGCCTATCAGCAGGTTTCCCTGGCTCCTGGAGAAAAGCAGCAGGTGGTTTTCCATCTGAACCGTATGGATTTTTCCCTGGTCAATCGTGACGGAAAGCGTATTACAGAACCGGGTGAGTTTATGCTGATGATCGGACACAGTTCACGAAATGAAGATCTTTGCACCTATACATTCAAACTCTGAACATATACGTTTATCTTTAGTTACTCCTGTTTTTAGAAGTAAACAATATGAAAAGGGAGAGGGCCAATTGGTTCTCTCCCTTTTCTTTTTGATGACTTATAATGCCTTTTTCACATTGATATACACACAAACTTCACAAACAGGATGATACTTCATGTGAATGCGCATTGCTCAGCCTTTGATTCCGGAGAGCGCAATGCCTTCAACAAACTGGCGTTGGAAGAGCAGATACACAACCAGAACCGGAACAACAGCGATGGTTGCCGCAGCAAAGATGCCGCCATGGTTAGAGAAGTACTGTCCGTTAAACAGGGAAAGGCCGACCGGCAGCGTGTACTTGTCCATGGTCTGAAGCATCAGGAACGGCCAGAGGTACTCGTCCCAGATGCCAAGGAACTGGAAGATGCCGAGCGCAGAGAGGGAAGCGGTGATGTTGGGCATGACGATCTGATGGAAGACTGTAAACTCGTTAGCGCCGTCGATATGCGCTGCTTCGATCAGTTCGTTCGGCACGCCGTCCATAAACGAACGCATCATGTAGATGCCGAAGGTGGAAATCATGGAGGGAATGATGACGGACTTGTAAGAGCCAACCCAGCCCAGCCAGCTCATCAGCTGATACTGCGGAACGAGGGTAACAGGCCACGGGATCATCATCGTCGCCAGAACGAAGAGGAACAGCGCATCGCGGCCGCGGAAATGCAGCTTGGAGAATACATAGCCAAATAGCGCGCTGGTATAGAGGATGATCGCTGTCTTGAGTACCGTACTCCAGAGGCTGTTGAAGAAGAAACGGCCAAACTGGTTTTCCTCAAGGACCAGCTTGTAATTATCTATTGTGAAGACCTCTGGCAGAAACGTCGGCGGAACGCGAACGATTTCCTCATTGAACTTGAACGAGGAGAGGATCATGTACAGGAACGGATAGAGCATCACCACAGAGCCCAGCAGGAGAACGATCAGGATCAAAATATCGGATTTATTTCTTTTCATGATCATCTGTCTCCTTCCGAACGATTCAGGCGCAGCTGTACAAGGGACACCACGAAAATGACCGCGAAGAGCAGGAACGCGATGGCCGATGCGCGGCCGAAGCGGTAGTTGCTGAATGCCTCCTGATAAAGCATGTAAACCATGGTGTACGTGGCTTTTCCGGGGCCGCCTTCGGTCATCAAATCAATCTGTGTGAAGGTCTGGCAGTAGCTGACAAACGAGGTGAGCAGAACGAATGCCGTGGTGGACTTGAGCATCGGCAGGGTGATATACCAGAAAGACTGCAGGCGATTGCTGCCGTCAATGCTTGCGGATTCATACAAAGAGGGCGAGATGTTGGTCAGGCCGGCCATATAGACGACCATCGCATAGCCCATATCCTTCCAGATGGTCATGAGCATGATGCACCACAGCGCGCTTCCTGCATCCTTAAGGAAAAGCTGAGAAGGGAAACCCATCGCAGTGATGTAGTAGTTGAAAGGACCGTTGGTTGGCTCGAACAGCCACTTCCAAACGACGGAAACGGCAACGGTGGAGGTGACAACCGGCAGGAAGTATACCGTACGGAACAATGCCTTGGCACTGTTAAATTCATGGATCAGCACGGCGAAGATCAGGCCGAGGATGGTGCGCGCGGCGGTCACCACAACGGTAAACAGCAGTGTGTTGCCCATGGCTGTGGCCGTCGTGGAATGCTTAAGAACCTTCAGATAATTCTCAAGTCCGACAAACTCGAACTTGCCCTTCATAGGCATCCAGTCATGGAAACTGCCTACGAACGCATAGCAGATCGGGAAAATGAAGAAGAGACCATAGAAAACGAGCAGGCAGACAACGGTGATTGCAATCATGGTCTTCTGGCTGCTCGTCAGAACTTCTCCCTGCCGCCTCAGCGTTCTTGGATTCGGGGAGACCTTTGTCATAATAAGAGTACCTCCGAATGGTGGATTGGTGGGATAGGAAAGAGGCCGGGCGACACAATATGCGCCGCCCGGCAGGGATTGTTTAGCCGTTATTGGGATCAGTTGTCGAAGTTCATCTCATCCGCATGCGCATACTTGGACTCGATGGACACAAAGTCCGTGGAGTCGAGCATGTCGGTGGTTTCTTCGGTGTACAGCTCCATGGCCTCAACCGGGTCGTCACCATTGATCATGATGCCTTCCCAGCAGTAGGTGGCCAGGTTGGTGAAGTACGGATCCGGCACAGCGCCCGGGAAGATCAAGCGATCCATCATTTCGCCCGTGGCGGCCAGAACCGGGTCGGCCAGAACGAGTTCGTGGGTGGACAGGCACTTCTTGGCCGGAGTGTTGTAGTTGGTCAGGGAGAAGTCGAGGCAGGCGTTATCGTTGGCCAGCAGGTAAAGCAGGAAGTCGTTGATGGCAGCGTACTTTTCATCGCTGACATAGTGAGCGATACCCGGGGTGGACTCGGAGTTGCAGCGCTCAACGACGGCCGGGTTGGGGTTGTCGTCCCACAGCGGGGTCTTGAAGAAGCCGTATTCCATGCCCGGCGCATTCTGACGCATCCAGTTGCCGAACCAGGTGCCGACGTAGATGATGGAAGCGGTATCCTCGATGAAGCCCAGCGCGCACATCGGGAATTCCATCGCGCCGATCTTTTCAACTTCGTACAGATCGCGCAGGAAGATGACGTTCTTAACGAACTGCTCGTCGATGATCGGGACATTGCTGTCCTTCTCGAACATCGCGCGGTTCTGCTGCAGGGCGAGGGTCGGGATGAGGTACTGCATGGTCATGTCGTTGTAGCTGAAGCCAGCGCGGACGACCTTGCCGTTTTCATCATACTTGGTCAGCTTCTTGGCGACCTCAACGAACTGAGACCAGGTCTGCGGAATATCGGCGTCGGTCAGGCCGGCTTCAGCCCAGTGCGCCTTGTTGTAGAACATGCCGCAGGAGTTGATGGACATGCCCATGAAGTACAGCTCGCCGTCGTAGGTGTGTTCGTCGATGAGCTGGAAGTCTTCACGAAGCTGATCCAGCGGCAGCACGTTCTGATCATACGGCTTCATATTCGGCATGAGCTGATCGGTAAACGTGTTGTGCATGTGGAACAGATCAGGGCCATTGCCGGCCTGCAGAGCCAGAGCCAGCTTGGTGAAGTGATCTTCATAAGAGCCGAGGGTGATGTTGAAGGTGACGTTCGGATGGATCTCCGAGTAAGCGGCGCACCACTTCTCATAGAAGTCCTTCATTTCGGTCTGAACCCAGAACTCGAGGGTGACCGGGTTTCCGCCGTTCACTTCCTTGGCCGTGTCGTACTTGAGGACACCGGAGCTGACGATGTCGGTCGGCACATCAGCAGCAAAGGCGACGGACATGCTGGCGATCATGACGAGCATCATGATCAGGGCGATGAGCTTTTTCATGGGATTACCTCCTTGAAAAATTGGTGGTTTATTTTCGAAGGGAGCGTACTCCCAACAGAAACAGAATCAGGTATGAGGGAAAGCATCCAGGTGAGCAAACGCTTCACGGTTGGTCAGGTAGAGCATGTCGTTTCGCCCGGCAAGCCGTGCGCACAGGCGTTCAAATCTGTCCCAGGAATCGTCAAGGTCAAACTCATAGGCATGTCCCCAGATGCAAAAGAGCTTGGGGCTGTCTGCCTGAAGCGCGATGAAGGCTTCGGCCAGTTCTTCCATCCGTTCCCATTCGATGTGGTACACGGTGGGATCAAAGCGAAGTCTGTCCTTCGGGGGATCAAAGCTGTAGGAGCTCTTGACCGTTCGGGCGTAGCGGATATTCGTATTCTCGCGAATCAAGCGTACGACCCGGTCGTCGTGATTGACGCCTCCTTCGGGATAGGCCATTCCGGTGACCGTGCTGCCGGTGATGGATTCAAGCGCATGCTGATCGCTGCGTACCTGGCGGATGACCTCCTGATCGTCAAGCCGTGTCAGGTTGATATGGTCAAGCGTGTGCACGGCGATCTCGTGACCGGCGTAAACCTTCGGGATTGCCCCGGCGGTAAATTTCATATGGCGCACGGGAAGACCGCGACACATGAAATGCGATTCCTGTCCCAAACGGCCGGAGTTCAGATTGAAGGTGCCCCTGAGACCATAGCGGTCAAAGAGTTCAATCAGGCGCAGATCCTGCGTCACACCGTCGTCGAAGCTGAAGGTGAGGATCTTGTTCGGGGTCATGGCAAGCAGCTCCTGTCCATGGAATCTTTGCTCTATCTGTATTGCCATTATAGTGCACGGGCTTGGATAAAGATAGCATATCTTCTTGCGATAAATTGTAAAAACTGCTTAAAGATATCCTGAAGGATGGTTTCTGCTGATGCAAAAAAGTGTTCATTGTGCAAAAAAGTGCGCATGCAAAAATGACGCATTATCAGGAAAAGCAGGCGGCGTCTGTAAAAAGCTGTGATTTACAGCGGTATGTTGATTTGGTACCCTTAATATAGAAAATGATGACCGCATGCAGCGGCAGGAATGGAGTGAACGGTTATGAAACTCAGGAAGATTCGCTACGCGCTGGGCGATATGACGGCGCAGTATCTGGTAGACGATGAGAGCGGCCAGGTATCCCTGGCGCTGCTTCCGGCAGACATGGAGGATCGGTATGACGAGCGCCGGTACATGGTAGATACCTATGAGTATTCCCATGCGACGTTCCGCATCCCCGGCTGGAGCGCAGGACACCTTTGTCATCTGGCGCTGGGCGGTTATCCGCAGAGCACGGGCGCGGGCGGCGGCACGATGAAGCATGGGCCGGTATGCGATCTGCTGAAACTGGAAAGCCAGACCAGCGCAGCCCAAGACGGTATCCTCACTGTAACCACCACGATGGCCGCGCAGGAAGGGTTTGCGGTTGTCCATACCCTCACCTGGCGCGAGGGGGAACAGGGTGTTGAGATGAAGTCCGCGTTCGTTAACCGCAGCGATGAAACGATGATGCTGGATATGCTCACCAGCTTTTCTCTTGACAACCTCTCCCCGTTTGACACGGACGTCTCTGCTGACCGCCTGGTGCTGCATCGTTGGCATGGCGGCTGGAGCATTGAGGGCAAGCATGTGACCGACAGCGTGGAGAAGCTCAATCTCGATCGCGCATGGCATCCGGGCTTTGCGGAGAGTGAGCGCTTTGGATGTGTGGGCGCGTATACGACCAAGCGCTTTTTCCCGATGGCCGCAGTGGAAGATACGGTCAGCGGCGTGACGTGGGCAGCGCAGATGGCGTGCATGAGTTCCTGGCAGATGGAGCTGTCACGCATTCATGACGGCTACAGCTTCTCCGGTGGTATTGCAGACTTTGAATTCGGCCATTGGCGCAAGGCTGTTGAACCGGGCGCTACATTTGAATCCACAACGGCGTTTGTCACCGTTGCGCGTGAGAGCGCTGATGTGACAACGCAGCGCCTTGTTCGTATGCATCGCCGCCATCGCGCTGACCGTCCGGCATGCGAGGCGGATATGCCGGTCATCTTCAACGAATGGTGTACCTCCTGGGGCTTCCCGACGGAGAAGGAGATTCTCGGCATTGCCGAAAAGATCAAAGGCATGCCGGTGAAGTATATCGTTATTGATGCCGGCTGGTCTGAGGCGGAAATCCACTTCCTTGGCCAGAGCGGAAACGGCGACTGGATTCTGGACAGAAAGAGCTTCCCGTCCGGCCTCAAGGCGCTCGCTGAGAAGCTGAAGCCCATGGGTCTCAAACTGGGTATCTGGTTTGAATTTGAGGTCACCACGCGCGGCGCCCGTGTTTTTGAAAAGGATTACGATTCCCTGCATCTTCAGCGCGACGGCAAGGTGATTTACACCGGCAACGATCGCTCGTTCTGGGATTTCCGCAAGCCGGAGGTCATTGAGTATCTGACGGAAAAGGTCATCCATTTCCTGCGCGACAACGACATCGGCTACCTGAAGGTGGATTATAACGGCGATCCGGGCGCGACCTGCGACGGTGCGGAGAGTGGCGGCGAAGCGATTCGTCAGCAGATGCTGGCCGTACAGAATTTCTTTAAGAAGATGCATGAGATGCTGCCGGAACTGGTTATTGAAAACTGCTCCAGCGGCGGTCACCGCCTTGAACCGGCGATGATGAATATCACGTCCATGTCCTCTTTCTCCGATGCACATGAGAGCAGCTGCTTCCCTTACATTGCGGCTAACGTTCATGAGCTCTTCCTGCCGGAGCAGTCTCAGATCTGGTCTGTGCTGTGGGACGATATGGACAAGGATTTCCTGACTTACAGGCTCTCCGCGGGCTTCCTGGGCAGAATCTGCCTCTCCGGCGGGCTTGACCGCCTGCATGACTGGCAGATGGATATCGTTCACGAGGCACTCGCTTTCTATCAGAGGGTTAAGCACATCATCCGTGACGGCGTGTCCAGGCGCACATATGCCTGCAGTCACAACATGTATAAGCCAACCGGTGCACAAGCGCTTGTCCGTCAGGGCGACAATGGCGATGTGATGGTTGTGGCGCACAGCTTTGAGCTTTCGGCGCCCAGGTCGTTTGAGGTGGCTATCCCCGCGGGCATGGAGATCACCGGTTCCTTCGGCGATATCAGCGTGGTGAAAAAACACGATGATTCCCTCACCCTCACCTTTGAGCGCTCGTTTAACGGACTTGTTCTCCTGCTTCAGAAGACACGCTGAAAGAAGGGCTGAGTATGATTCATGAAACCATTCGTCTTCCCGGCAAGGATGGCAGCTGCGCACGGTTGGTTAGCTATGTACCGGATAACTTTGAAGAGATTGACCTGGAGCGCAGACGTCCTACTGTACTGATTTGCCCCGGCGGCGCGTATCTGATGTGCTCTGAGCGCGAGGGCGAGCCGGTCGCTTTGATGCTGGCTGCGCATGGATTTAATGCCTTTGTACTCTATTATCGTACGGGCTATGGCTGCCGCCCGAAGCCGCAGGAGGATGTTGCACATGCGATGGCTTATATTCGCGAACATGCAGAGCGATATCATGTGAAACAGGATGCTGTCGCCGTGATGGGCTTTTCTGCCGGCGGACATCTTGCCTGCAGCCTGGGGGTGCTTTGGCACCGCAAGGACTTCTGCAGCCGTGTCGGGGTTGAGCCGGAGCAGATTCGGCCTGACGCGATGGTGCTGTGCTATCCGGTGATCACCGCAGAGGAGCATGCACACCGCGGTTCATTCCAGGTTTACACCAATTGTGAGGATGCGGCAGAGCATCAGGAATACTCTCTGGAAAAGCTTGTTGACGAGCATACGCCGCCTGCATTTCTCTGGCACACGATGAATGACAACGTTGTGCCGGTAGAAAACACGATGCTTCTTGCACGAGCGCTTTCAGGTAAAAAAATACCCGCCGAGGTTCACATTTACCCCGACGGGATGCATGGACTCTCCCTGGCCAATCATGAGACGACTCATCCGGGAGAGGAATATGAGCGGCTGTTCAACGTGCCATATTGTCAGAACTGGATCAACCATGCGATTGACTGGCTGAAAAAGACGCTCTGAGTTAAAACAGAATCCATTACTGCGGCTTTGTCATCTGCGCCTGCTGACGGTATTCCGCCGGAGAGAGATCTTCGGCATTGCGGAAGATCCGGGCAAAATAAGACGCGCTGGCAAAGCCGCATTGCTGCGCAATTTCGCTCATCTTTAACTCGCTGGACGTGAGCAGGTATTTGGCGCGCTCGATGCGGCGATTCGTCACGTACTTCTTGAAGCTGACGCCGCCGACTTCCTTGAACAAACGGCTGGCGGTATACTCGGTGATGTTGTATTTTTGCGCAATATCGCCAAGGCCAAAATACGGATCAAAAAGGTGTTCCTCCACAAAGAAGAGAAGGCCGTCATGCTCGAGCGGCTTGCGAACAGGCAGGCTGTTCATAGCTTCGGTCAGCGCCTGGCAGAAACGTTCCTTGAGGGATACAGAACCCCAGTGCGTCGCGTTGGTGATGGGCTCGATAGAGAACTGCGCCTCGGGATACGTTTCGCGGACGCGGTCAAAAAACGGAATGACGAACCGAACATAGGCGTGCTGACGGAAAAGAAGAGAATCTTCCTGAGTATCGAGCAGGTCGAAAATTTCATCGGCGACGGTCATAGCGCGTTCCCGGTCATTCTGCATGAATGTGAGCAGAGCGTCAGCCAGCGCAGAAATCTGGGGATTCTCTTCGGGGGATGCTTTGGAAGCATTCTTGGTGAACCATATGATCCCCTCGCCGGTACCCAAGGCGCTGACGGCTTCAATATAGCTTCGGTGCAGGCCGGTCAGATGGTTGCAGACTGTACCTACACCGAGCGGAACGTTCAGCTCCTGGTGGATGTGTTCAAGGATATCAGCGGAAACATCCGCCTCAAGGATAAAAGTCAGATGTGCAGTATCATACAGTTCCAGAACATAGAGCTGTTTGTTATTCATCAGCCGGGATTTGACGGCATTGACATTCTTAACCTGATTCAGTCTGGCGACAGCAACCTGATACTGTCCGGCAGCGGCCAGAGGGAGAACAGAGAGCTTCTCCGGCGGAATGCGGATTCCGTATAGCAGCTTTTCAAACAGCCTGGATATGGTGATGCTTCGCTGCTCCAGCGCTTCCTGCTGCATTTCTTCCTGCAGGCGTTCTCCATCTGCGATGGAGGTGGCGATTGCTGTGAATTCGTCCAGCTCCCGCAGCTCTTCGCGCTGGGTGGCGGGGATGGCTCTGCGCATGGTACGAATAGGATGATATAAAAAGTAGATGACAGGGATAAGGAGGGCGATGCAGATGAGAAGAAGAACAGGCATATTCAACCTGACGGCGTCGCTGCCGACAGCCATGTCCGGCTGCGTAATGCTGATGGACAGCCCTGCGTTGGAAGCAAGGAAAGACGGCGTCTCAGGAGATGCGTAATCTGAAGAAAGCAGCAGAGAACCCTGAGCGTCAGATATGGCAAGAAGCTCAAAAGGGTGTGGGAGAGCCGCATCGGCATACGCTTTCAGTATGTTGCCGTTGAGAATATAGAGGACAACATGCTCTTTGGTTTTGATGGGGAACGCGATCATACCATTGCTTTTTTCGGCAAATGGAGAAAGATGGTGAGCGGTGAGGTGAGATATAAATTGCTGCGTGCTCAGCGAAGGAAAGAGCGTGTGTGCAAGCAGCTCAAGGGATTCTTCGCCGGCGCTGCCAACCAGCGTTTTCGTATCGGGATGATAGACGCAGAGGCGAGTAATGATATCCAAAGAGTACTCTGCACCGCGAAGATAAGGAGGCAGTGCCTGCTCGGGAAGGGTATCGGTTTGCATTGCTGCAGTTTGGAGCTGAACCGCAAAGCGATCAAGCCCATCGACCAGCTCTTTTCCGGTATGCTGATAGATAATCTCCTGATCCCGGCTGTGCTGGATGCGTTGGCTGTGAGCGCTGAAAAAGAGAAAAGCTGAAACGATAAGAGCGCACAACAGAATCAGGCTGGCAATGAGCCGTACCAGATAAGCATGTGTGCGTAGTTTGGCTATGATTGGTTGGCGGTTTGTCATGGATGATACCTCCTTCCTTCAGGTTCCATTATCATATCATATAACGTGATTGGGTGTCAAAAAGGGTCGCCAAAGAACACGCTTAGAAATGCTTTGGGCGTGTTCTTATTATATTCTTGGAAAAGATCTGGGTGCGCCTGAACAGGTAGAGGCTTCGTGGCAAATTATCAAAGCTCGTGTTTTGAAGAATTATGGGTGACCATATGCATAAACACACGGAGTAAAAGTGAGGAAGCAGAGACTAGAATCTCTTCTATTCGCTTTGACGTGTGTTTGTCTTGCTGTAAAAAGAAATGAGATTCTAGCT
>JAFQIF010000151.1 GCA_017397695.1 Clostridia bacterium | reverse complement strand
TTACCGGCTATCTCAAGCCCAAAGACTCGATTTCCCTGCAAAGCGGCATGACCGTCGATTATCAGGGGGAAATGGCAGGTATTCTTGTCAGCCGCGGTACCGCCAGCATCGATGCGGCAGATATTGTCGCGTCCATGGATAACGCCTATTACAGCGATCAGCTTCAGCTGAATCCTTATAATGTGGAGATCAAAATCGATCTCGATCCGGGTGTGTGCCCGGATGGCGTGATTGTGCTGGAAATTGTGTTGGCTCAGACCCGTCCATTTGACTTCCTGATGAACTGAGGTGTGCCGGATGAAGGATAAGCGGAAAAGGGTTCCGGTCATCATGCAGATGGAGGCGCTGGAATGCGGCGCAGCCAGCCTGTGCATGATTCTGGCCTATTATGACAAGTGGCTTCCTCTGCCGCGTGTGCGTACGGAGCTGGGCGTATCCCGCGACGGCGTGAGCGCGAAGAGCATCATCCGGGGCGCACGCAGTTTCGGTATGGAGGGTAAGGGCTTTCGCTACAGCGTAGATCGCCTGAAAGAGAAGATCACGCTGCCCTGTATCCTCTTCTGGAATAACTGCCATTTTGTCGTGCTGACGGGCTTTGGCAAGAAGGGAGCGTATATCAACGATCCGGCGAGCGGCGCTGTGGTGGTGCCGATGGATAAATTCGAAAAGCAGTACAGCGGCGTTGCGCTGGAAATCGTGCCTGGCGCTGACTTTGTGCCTGGCGGACGGCCGACCAGCATCTGGCCCTTTGTAAAAAAACGGCTCAAAGGGACGGGCTCGGCGCTGGCGTTCCTGTCTTTGTCCGGCCTGGCTGCTGCTGTGCTGAGCGTCGTGCAGCCGGCGCTGTCATCCAGCTTCGTGGATAAGATCCTCACCGGGGCCAATACGGCGTGGCTCGCGCCGCTTCTGGCGCTTCTGACCGGTCTGGCAGTGGTTCAGTTTCTTTTGCAGGCGGCAACGGCGTCCTATCGGAATTATGTGCAGGGGCGCTTTGCTGTATCGGCCAATTGCGATTATCTGATGCATGTTCTGCGGCTGCCCATGCAGTTTTTCTCTCAGCGCATGGCGGGCGATATCGCAGGCCGTCAGCAGGATAACGCCGCTGTGGCCAATACGCTGCTCAATACCTTCGCGCCCATGGGTGTAGGCCTGATTACCATGGCCGTCTATCTGGTGATGATGCTTTCCATCAGCCCGGTGCTGACGCTGATTGGCGTTTCTGCGCTGGTGATCGATCTGTTTGCTGCGCAATACATCTCGCGCAGGCGCGTGACAACCGCGCGGGTGATTGCGCGCGACAGCGGCATGCTTTCCGGCACGACGGCGAGCATTTTGGGCATGATGGAGACCATCAAGGCCAGCGGAGCAGAGGAAGGCGTGTATGGCCGATGGACGGGCATGCAGGCGGCCATGGTTTGTGGCCAGGCAAAGATTTCCCGCCTGAATACCTACTGGGGCAGCATTCCGCAGCTGCTGCTGAATCTTTCCAATGTGCTGCTGATCGCGCTGGGCGCACTGCTGATCATCCGCGGCGAACTGACGACGGGTGCGCTGCTGGCGCTTCAGAGTCTGCTTCAATCGTTCATCACGCCGGCTGAGCAGCTTATCGCGGCAGGACAGGAGATCACGGAAATGCGCTCGAGCATGGAGCGTATTGAGGACGTGACCAATTACGACGTGGACGAAGTCTTTGCAGATCAGCAAGCGCAGGACAAAACTGCGTCTCCCATTACGGGCCATATCAGCATCCGCCATGTAACCTTCGGTTATTCCAGACAGGCTGCGCCGGTGATCAAGGACTTTTCGCTGGAGCTGACGCCGGGACGTAAGGTCGCGCTGGTGGGCTCCTCCGGCTGCGGAAAGTCCACCATGTCCAAGCTCGTAGCTGGTCTGTATCAGCCGTGGGAGGGCGAGATTCTCTTTGACGGAAAACCTATGTCTGCATACGACCGGGCGGCATTTACGTCCTCTGTGGCTGTGGTCGATCAGGATATCTTTCTATTCTCCGGCACGGTGAAGGATAATTTCCGCTTTTCGGATGGCACCATCAGCGACAGTGATATGATCCAAGCTGCCCGCGACGCGCAGGTGCATGAGGCGATTCTCAAGCATCCGGGCGGATATGATGCATATATCGTCGAAGGCGGCGCCAATTTCTCTGGCGGACAGCGCCAGCAACTGGAAATCGCGCGCGCCCTGGCGGGCAACCCGTCCGTTCTGATTCTGGACGAGGCGACGTCTGCGCTGGATGCGCAGACCGAAGCGCTGGTGATGGATGCGATCAAGGCGCGCGGGATGACGATGCTGCTGATTGCGCACCGGCTTTCCACAATCCGGGACGCGGATGAAATCCTCGTTTTGAAAGACGGAGACGTCGTTGAGCGCGGCACCCATGATGAGCTGCTTGCGCTTGGCGGAGCTTATACCGCGCTAGTCAACGCATCATAAGGAAGGAGACACGAAGGATGGAAAACAATGAAAAGAGCATCCAGCGCGCGCTCCTTGACGATGCGCTGATCGATGCTGCCTATCGCGATCTTGCCTCTGTGGTTACGGGTAATGCCCGACCGCAGATGGATCAATCCGGACGCAAACAGGCGGCGGATGCGGTCGGCGAGATCCTTTCGTTTTATCATCGCCGGGCGGAGATTCCGCAGGATACCGATCCAGTGACTTATGTGACCGAAATCATGGGCATTTCTGCCCGGACGGTGAGCTTGGAGGGCGAATGGTACAAGGACGCCATCGGTCCCTATCTGGGAAGAACCTGCGATGGGCAGACGGTGGCGATCCTGCCCAGACAGAACCACTACGAATTCTACGACAAAAGCGCAGGCAGGCGCGTGCGCGTCACCCGCGAGTCGGCGGCGCGGCTTGAATCGGAGGCGCAGTGCTTCTATATGCCCCTGCCGGCGGGAAAGCTGACCCTGCGCGATCTGTATCGCTACATGGTCAAGTCCCTGACGGCGTGGGATTATGTGCAGATTTTCGGCGCGACGGCGCTGGCCAGCGTGCTGGCGATGACGCTTCCGGCGTTGAACCGGCTGGTATTCTCAGGCCTGATCCCCTCGGGGCGCGTGAGTCTGGTGCTGCCGGTTTTGTTTCTGTTGGTATTCTCGGTGGTATCGACGCATCTGGCGAACATGCTGCGCACACTGGCTGTGGGCGTGGTGAATGTCCGTGCGGGGTCCTCCCTGCAGGCTGCGGCGATGAACCGCGTGATGGCGATGCCGGCAGCCTTTTTCAAGGAGCATGCCTCCGGCGAGATTGCCTCGCAGCTCAGTTCCATTGATCAGCTGACGGCGTCTACGGTGAAAGCGGTCTTTTCCTCGGGCCTGACCGGCATTTTCTCGCTCATCTACATTGCGCAGATTTCTGCCTTTGCGCCGGCGCTGGCGGCGCCTGCGGTCGCTATACTGCTTTTGCAGACGGTGCTTTCGCTGGCCTGCGTGGCGATTGGTCTTAAGCGCAGCAATCTGCGCATGAAGAAGCAGGGAAAGCTGTCCGGCCTGCAGCTGACGATGATCAACGGTATCCAGAAGATCCGTCTGTCCGGCGCGGAAAAGCGTATCTTTTCCAGATGGGCAGGGGAATACCGGGAAGTTGCCGAGCTGACCTATCGCCAGCCTTTGCTCCTGCTTTACAGGCAGGCGCTGTTGGGGCTTGTCAGTCTGCTGGGCACGGTGCTCATCTATTATACGGCTGCCGCAAGCAGCGTTTCCGCAGCGAACTACATGGCGTTTTCTTCTGCTTACGGCATGGTGTCCGGCGCGTTTATGTCGCTGATTGGCATTGTGACCGTGATTACGGAGTTTGGCCCGATGCTGAATATGATGAAGCCCATTCTGGAAACAGAACCGGAGATTGAGCCTGAGAAGCATATGCCCGACGCGCTTACGGGCAAGATCAGCATCAGCCATGTCAGCTTCCGCTACAACAAGGAAGCCCCGATGCTTCTTGACGACGTGACGCTGGATATTGAGCCTGGCGAGTATGTGGCCATCGTCGGCGGAACGGGCTGCGGCAAGTCCACCCTGATGCGCCTGATGCTGGGCTTTGAAAAGCCGGAACAGGGCGCGATCTATTATGACGATCATGACCTGAAATCCCTGAACGTGCGCGGCCTTCGCCGGAAGATCGGCACGGTGCTGCAAAACGGCCGATTGATGCAGGGATCCATTTTCAGCAATCTGTCCATCTCGAAACCGGATATGACGGAGGAAGAGGCATGGGATGCGCTGGAAAAGGCGGGACTGGCCGATGACGTGCGCCGCATGCCCATGAAGCTCTATACCATGATGGGCGAAAACGGCGCGGGCATCTCCGGAGGACAGCGTCAGCGTCTGTTGATTGCCCGCGCGCTGGTCGGCAATCCGCGGGTGGTATTTATGGACGAGGCAACCTCCGCGCTGGATAACGTAGCGCAGGCGCATACTGTTCGCACGCTGGGTGCGCTGAATTGTACCCGTGTGGTCATCGCGCACCGTCTTTCGACCATCCAGAATTGCAGCCGCATTGTGGTGCTGGATGAAGGGCATATTGTTGAAGACGGCACCTATGATGAGCTGATTGCCATGAATGGGCGATTTGCAGCGCTGGTAGCAAGACAGAGGTTGGATACGTGATGCTGACGGTCGGCTCGGAGAAACTGGAGTTTTTGATTTGTAAGCCCCGGATGTCTTCATATCAGGCGGGGGGATTTCAAAAGCATAGCCACATACCTTCTGTCACGCGATTGAGGGATGTCCTGAAGGTATGATTCAATATCATCGGTTTCGTCAGAGGTTGGGGCTTCCCGTACGCTCTTTTTGCTGGAGGGATTGCGTAGGCGTTTTGACTTTGCCGGGGTGATGCTGATGAGTCCATCTTCTTTTGCTACGTTCAGAATCATGCCCAGAGTAAGGCGCAGTTCTTGTCTATTTAGTTGTAAAATGAACAGCACCCGGTGATCTGCTGATTGCCGGGTGCTGTTTATGTCTATGCTGTTGTTGTGATCTGAATGGCATCGGGATTCTTCATGCACGCACATCAGCGAGTGTGGTGCTGCTTAAACGAATTCCTTGAATGCGATACGGGATTTGCCGCTCTGGGTACGCACCAACGGTGAATCCACAGGCATGATGCGTGCGTGCTCCAGTTTATTTCGGGTAAACAGTCCCTGAATACGCTCAACAGCTGCTTCTACTGCTAATGCATGGAGAAGGAGATCACCGTTGTGTTAAAGCCCAGCTGGCGGGCATAGTCGATGTTGTCTGCCAACTGCCGGATGAGCGCAATGCCATCCGTAATGCAGCCATCGTTTTCGTCTGCGACGTATTCGACGGGATTAAAGATCTCGCCGTTGTCACGCAGGCGGATTTCAAGCGTTTTGCCAGTGAGACAAAGTGTCGCATCAATCACGCCTTTGTCACTGTCGTGATGAGCATAGTGCGCCGTGCTGACGGCCATCTCCTCGATGGCTACGCCGACTTTATTGGCAATGCGGTTTTCTACTCCGTGTTCGATACACCAGCTGATGATGTGCTCCGAAAGGCCTGCTACCTGCTGTGCGGTGGACTTGATGGTCACGTCATATCGGAGATCATCGCCATGGCTTTCCCTGAGCAGCAGGACGCTGCATACCTTCTCCTTTTTTTTGATGCGCATACCGATAGCTGCTGTAACGAGCAGCGTGGCTGCGCCTGAGCAGGCATAGCTGAGCCAAAAGAGATGCGGCGCAGCATGGGCAAGAAGAAAGGCGAAGGGCAGCACGAAGATCAGACCGTTCATGATGACCATAGCAGACGCTAACTGCTTGCGGCCTGTGGTGGTATAAAAGTTTTGCAGGAGCTGAATGGCGGCGTCAAAGGGCAGATACAGTGCAAACAGGCGAAGCGCCGGCCTGACAGCAGAGAGTCCCTCCTCGGAATGGATGCCAAAAGCCATGCCCATGAGCTGGGGCGCGAGCAGCAGGAATGCGATCAGCGCTGTGCAGGACGCGGTGAGTACGGCAAGCGCGGTCTTCATGGCTTGGCGAATGCCATGGCTGTCCCGCTCGCCAAACAGCGTGCCGACGATAGGCAGCAAGGCGTCCGATACACCGCCGACAAAGATATTGGAAATCATCTGCACATTGATGCACACGGTCATCACAGACATGCCAATCGAACCCAGGAAGCTGATGATGATGGAATTGAGCGCCAGAGAACGCAGGATGTTGGCAATCTGAATCAGGCCCTTGGGCAGGCCGGTGCTCAGAATGCCGACAAGCGTATGCAGACTCTTTCTGCCAGGGCGGACGAAATGGAAGGTGCGCGACGCAGAGCGCAGATATGGAATCACAATCACCGCGCCGATGATATAGCCCAGCGTCGTGGAGAAACCTGCGCCCCAGATGCCTGTGTTAAAGAAGCGGATCAACGCGTAGTCAAATACCAGATTGACTACATTGGCGATGATCACGACTACAGCGGAGCTCTTGGGCTGGCCGTCTGTGCGGATGAACAGCGCCATGCCGGAGGAGAACATCAGCGCCGGACCTGTGAAGACCAGGGGCCTGAGATAGCTTTCCAGCATGGAGGCAAGCGCCGTATCATTGCCTGCCAGAGAAAGCGAAAGCGGCGGAATAATGAACTGCATGACCAGGGAAAACAGCAGCATCACAGCCATGCCCACGCTCATTGTGAGGGTAAAGATTAGGTCAGCCTGATCCATTTCGCGTTTTCCCTTGGCGATGGATGCACAGGTGAGACCGCCTACGCCAAAGAGCATGTAGATCAGGTTGATGCAGAAGATGATGGGGCCGGCCAGTCCTATGGCTGCCAGCGCCACATCTCCCAGCAGATTGCCTACGATGGCGCCGTCCACGACCGAAGCCAAGGACACCGCCATTGAGGTCATGATGGTGGGAAGCAGATACTCTTTGAATTTTTCCCGGATCAGTTTGCCTGTTCGTTCATACATGGTTTGCGTTCCCTTCTTAAAGCTCAGGGTCCTTGTCAAAGAAGCCAAGGCCTTCCATCATCATAAAGAACTGCTTCAGATACGCCTGAGAGGTGATGGGCCACATGAAGCCCAGGCGCAGCAGCACCTGCGAGGTATAGCTGTTGACGGACTTGATGGGCACGATACGCTTGCCGTGCTCCTGATAGGCGATGAGCGCATTGAGATGCTTTGCCTTTCGGGAATCGCGCATTGCTTCGCTGAACCTGCGCTCGTATTCACAGGCCTCGCAGGGCTCTATGACGATGCCCTGCTTTGTCAGCGCGGCGACGGCGTCGCCCAGGAATACGTCGTGATCATTGTACGGATGGAAGACGCGGCATGCTGCGGGCGTCCTGCTCAGCAGCAGTACAGCCAGCGCCGTATAGTCGATCGGTGCAAATTCTGTGCTCATGCCCATGGCCTCGTAGGGGATAGCGCCGACGAGATGATAGGCCTTCAGGCGGCTGAGGAAGTTGTTGGTGCGGAAATTCGCCTGGAATTCGCCGTCCGCATCGCGGGCCATCAGATTGCCCACGCGCATGATCTTCACGTCCAGACCGTCAAGCGCGGCTTCCAGAATGGCGCGCTCGGCCAGGAATTTGCTGCCGGCATACTTGTTGGATAGATCCTGTCCAAAGTAGAGCATGCGCTCGTCCAGCTTCGTCGTCTCAATCGGCTCTCCGTTCACGCTCATGCCACCGATGCTGGCCGTGGAGACCTGCACGAAGCGGCAGCGCTTGCGTTTGCTGAAATCAAGGGCGAGCTTCACGCCGCCATAGTTGACGTCCTCGATGTCCGTTCCGGCGGAGAAGTGCTTGACATTGGCCGCGCAGTTGATGTAGGTGTCGATCGGCAGCGCGTCAAGCGTCTCATACAGGGCGGAATCGATGATGCTGCCGTCAATCACCACGATCCGGCTGCCCATCAGCTCATCCAGTGCATCCAGGAAGGGCTTGCCGCTGAACGGCAGCGTATCGCCGCCGAAGTAATAGGCCAGCATGCTGCGCAAACGCTGCTCGGCAGAGAGATTTTTTCTGCCGCGGACCACGCAGAAGGCCGTTCCCTTTTCCATCTGTAGGAAAGCGCGCAGCACATGAATGCCCAGGAAGCCGGTAGCGCCGGTGATGCATACGTTGCCCAACTCTCTCATCTCGCCGGAGCGCAGCGTATCCAGAGTGTTTTCCTCAAGCAGGGTGTGAATGGGGCTGTAGTCGTAGTCCGCGATGTTGTTTTCGTCCGCCTTGGCCTGTGGCACATCGCCCAGGGAGGCCAGCTCGCGCGGCGTGGGATTGGCGAATACGTCGCCGTAGCTCAGGGTTTTTCCCTTTGCCGCGGCGTCGATGGTCACCTGCGTGACCAGCAGCGAGGTGCCGCCCATGTCAAAGAAGTTATCCGTGGCGCCCACGCGGTCAAGGTGCAGGATGCCGGCGAAGATGTCGCAGAAGATCTGCTCGTCTTCATTGCGCGGCGGCTCATATTCCTGACGCTGCATGAGCTGTGCATCAGGCAGAGCCTTGCGGTCAATCTTGCCGTTGGGGGTCATGGGCAGATGATCCATCTGCAGATAGGCCGTAGGCACCATGTACTTGGTCAGCGACCGGAGCAGGATTTCGCGCAGTTCCTCCGCAGGCAGATCGCGCTCTGCGCTGTAGTAGGTGCACAGGTGCTCCTGACCGTGCAGCTTTTTGACCAGCACCGCGCAGCTGCGGATTTCAGGCACGGCGCTGATGGCGTTTTCAATCTCGCCCAGCTCAATGCGCAGGCCGCGCAGCTTGATCTGGCCGTCGTTTCGGCCGAGGATGATGATTTCGCCGTTCTCTGTCCAGCGGGCAACGTCGCCAGATTTGTACCAGCGTATGCCGTTCCAGCTGACAAAGCGCTCTGCAGTCATCTCGGGATTGCCGAAATAGCCGCGGGCCACGCCGTTGCCGCCGATCCACAGCTCGCCTGTGAATCCGACCGGCAGCGGATTACCCTCGATATCCATAACCTCTTCCACGACGCCCTTGAGCGGCGCACCGATGGTGATCAGCTCGCTGTCAAGCAGTTTGCCGTTGGAAGAAACGGTGATTTCTGTCGGGCCGTAGGTGTTGATGAGCACGGCGTCTGTGATCTCGCGCAGCTTTCGATACAGCGCGGGCGGATAGCCTTCGCCGCCGGCCATGATGACCTTGCACTGGGCAAGAGCCTGCTTCATTTCCGGCAGCTCCATATACTGCAGCATGCGCGAGGGTGTGGCGTTGAAGGCGTTTGCACCGGTCTTTTCAAAGAGCGCGGCCAGCTTGTCCGGGTTCTTGGCCTGCTCGTCATCCGCCAGCACCAGCGTCAGGCCGTTCATCAGGGTGGTGAAGGCCTCCTTGAGGAACATATCAAAGCTCACCGTGGTCACGGAGGCCATGATGCACTGGTTCTGCGTCAGCGCGCGCACATGGCGGTTTTGGGGATCGTCGAGCACATAGTTGACGATGCCGCCGTGGGTGAGCATGACGCCCTTGGGCTTTCCGGTCGAGCCAGAGGTGTAGATGATGTAGCAGAGCCTGTCGCGGTTAATCGGCAAGTTGGGATTGGCAGTGTCTTCGCCAAGCAGCAGGCTGTCGATGTTCAGGCTGTTTTCAATCGGAGAGTCGCCGTCAGTGAAGATATAGCGTGCACCGCTGTCGCTAAGCACGTGCTCCACACGCTCTCTGGGATACTCGGGATCGACCGGAATATAGGCACAGCCCGCCTTGATGATGCCGAGCATGGAAACGAGAATGCGGCTGTCACGCGGGAGCATGAAGGCGATCCGGTCCTCCGGCTGCACGCCGAGAGCAAGCAGGCTGTTGGCCAGTGTGTTGGCGCGGCGGTTGAGCTCGGCGAATGTGAGCGTGGCGTCCGCGGCAATGAGCGCGGTCTTTTCCGGCGTGCGCAGCGCCCATGCTTCAAAGAGCTGATGGAGCGTGCCTGCGGGCATGCCTTCCGGCTTTCGGTTGAAGGATTCAACGAGCGCGCGCTGCTCATCCGTGCAGATGGACAGGCTTGCGATGGGTGCCTCGCTCCTGCCTGCCAGCTGACCGGCGGCATGCGCGATGGACTGTGCCAGCGTGCGCATGGTCGCTTCGGTGTAGAGCGCATCGTCATATTCCGCTTCCACGATGAAGCTTTGTCCGTCTTCCTGAATATTGATAGAGATCGGGAATTTAGCGCGGTTAAGCCCCAATGGGGTGAGGGTAAGCGCACTGCTGGCGACGGTATAGCTGGAGACCACACCACCCTGATAGGCGTAAAGCATCTGGCTGTTATAGCCATAATCGGAAGATGCCTGCAGATACGGATAGACCTGATGCGAAAGCACGTCAGTCATCTCCTGCTGCACGCTGCTCAGATAGGCGGACGCGCTGTCGTCAGGATTCATCTTCAGGGCGACGGGCAGAGTCTTGACCAGCATGCCGATGTTGCGCTGCACATGCACGCCCTCACGGCCATTGGTGATGGAGGCGATGCGCACGTCGCGGGTGGAGGCGAAGCGGCCCGACACAAGGGCGGTGGCGGCGAGGAAGAGATTGGACGCAGTGATGCTTTGGCCCTTAATGACGTCTTCCACGCTGCTCTTGCTGATTCTGGCGTGTACGGTGCGGGGCAGGCCTGTGCCGCCGGCATGATTGTCCGTGGGGAAGACGGTTGCGCCTTCGCCGTCGCTCAGACGCGCATGGAAGAATACCTTTGCCTGATCGAATGCGTCGCCGCTGGCGTTTTCCTGCTCAAGCAGCGCCAGGTCGAAGCTGGAGAAGGATTCCGCCTTCAGTTCCGTGCCGTCATAGGCGGCGGAGAGATCCTGAAGGAAGATATCCATGGAGCCGCCGTCGAAGATCATGTGATGGAAATCGCAGAGCAGGCATACACTGTCGGGCAGAATGCAGATTTCCATGCGCAGCAGCGGACCCTCAAAGAAGGAGAAGGGGCGCACGAAGGACGCCTTCTTTGCGGCGTATGTCTCGGGCGTATAGGTATCCACCGGGATCTCGATCTTCCGGTCATCCTGACGCAGCTGCACAGGTTCGTTGTCTTTCAAGGCGAAATGCGTCTTGACATAGGGGTGTGCGTCGATCACGCGGCGAATGCTCTCAAGAAGCTTTTGTGCATCGGTATCCGGACCAAAGCCGATTTCAAAGGGAATGTTATATACCAGCGTACCAGGGTCTTTGAGGCAGGCAAAGTAGAGGCCAAGCTGATTCTGCGTGAGCGGATAGTATTCGCGCTTTTTGTAGGATTTGGCTTCATAGCTGCTGCTCCTGCTGAGCAGGATAGCGATTTTTTCGATGGTCTTTTCGCGCATCAGCTCCGGTGTGCGCAGGTTCTTGCCCGTGCGCTCGGTGATGAGCGCGGCGGCCTTGATGGCGGACAGAGAGTTGAGACCGGCGTACATCAGATCGGTGGTTACGCCGAAATCCTCCATCTTGAGGACGGAGGCAACGACTTCGAAGATCGCACGCTCCATGTCCGTGCGCGGGGGGATATTTTCCTCCGCCTGAATCTGAATGCGCGGAAGCTCGCGGCGGTTGACCTTGCCGTTCTGGTTGAGCGGAATGCGCTCGATCTGCATGGTCGCCGCGGGCACCATATAGGGCGGCAGTTCTTCCTCAATAAAGGCATTCATCGCCTTGATATCCACCGACGCGTCGGAAACGACATAGGCCACGACGCGCTTGCCGCCGCCCGCATCCTCCTGTGCGATGACGGCTGCGTCGCGAATGCCCGGGAAGGCGCGGATACGGCCTTCGATCTCGGTCAGCTCTACGCGGAAGCCGCGAATCTTGACCTGGAAATCCCTGCGGCCGACGAAGTCGATCGCGCCGTCCGGCAGGAAGCGCACCACGTCGCCGCTCTTGTACATGCGCGAAAGCAGGGGATCGTCGCTGAAGGGATTGGACACGAATTTTTCTGCCGTGAGGTCCGGACGGTTCAGATAGCCGGCAGCCACCTGTGCGCCGGAGATGCACAGCTCGCCGGCTACGCCCACGGGCGCAAGCCTGCCGCGGCTGTCCACCACATAGAGCGCCGTATTGGGCGTTGACTTGCCGATGGGCACGCGGTCATAGAGCTGATCTACCTGCTGACGGGTACAGGCGACGGTGCATTCGGTCGGACCATAGAGATTGAACAGAGCAAACGACGGGGGAGTAAGCGGAACCAATGCTTCGCCGCCCACGGAAAGCGCGCGCAGCGAAGAAACCTGCATGCTCTCGGCAAACTGACGGCCAAGCTGCGTGGTGAGGAAGGCGACGGTGATGTGATTTTCCTCAAAGTAATCCCGGATGCCGGGCAGATCCAGACGCATTTCCTCCGGCAGCACATGCAGGCATGCGCCGCGGAGCAGCGTGGGATACATGTCCATCATGTTGGCGTCAAAGCCAAAGCTGGCATACGCAGGAATGTTGTCGGTTTCGCAGATTCCATACGATTCCGCGTAGAAATAGGTGTAGTTGGTCAGGTTGCTGTTGGTGAGCATGACGCCCTTGGGCTTGCCCGTCGTGCCGGAGGTATAGAGCAGGATGAACAGATCCTCCGGGCGGGAAATATCCGGCACGGGCGCAGCAGCAGGAAGCTGATCTACGGTTTCGGTATCCACGAAGACGCCGCTGAAATCCGGAACCCTGTCTGCAAGGTTTGGATCGCAGAGCAGGATATTTACGCCCGCATCAGACAGCATGTATTGCAGGCGATCGGCAGGATAGCTGGGATCCATGGGCAGATAGGCTGCGCCCGCCTTGAGCGCAGAGAGCGCGCCGATGGGCATCATCATGCCGCGGGAGACCATCACGCCCACGACGCTGCCTCGGCCTGCGCCGAGCTCAATCAGGCGGGCGGCCAGGCGGTTGGTGATCTCGTCAAGCTGGGCGTAGGTCAGGCTTTCGCCCTTAAAGACGACGGCGCGGTTTTCTGGCGTCTTTGCGGCCTGCTTACGGAATAGCGAAATAATCGTCCTGCCCTGCCAGCCCTGCACGCGCTCGCCGGGGAAATCGCGGACGATCTGATTGTATTGACGACTGGGAAGTTCGCAAAGATCCATCAGCAGCGCATTGCCATCGTCCTCGCAGCAGCGCTCAAGCGTGGTCAGGAATTGCTCCATGAAGTTTTCTGCGACTGCATCGTCATAGAGCTTTCGGGAATAGGAAAGCACGAATTTCATATTTGGGCCTTCGTGCGTGGCGATCAGAACCAGATCCATCTGCAGCGCTTGTCCCTTGATGGGCACATAGCTTGCCTGAGCGTCTTCAAGGGTCGGGAGAGGCTGCTCCTGCAGATAATTGAAAATGACGTCAAACACCGGGGAACGGGATGCATTTCGATCCGGCGCGAGCATAGGAACCAGATGTTCAAAGGGATAGGTCTGGTTTGCTTTTACGGTGCGAATAGTCTGTGCAGTTTGGACGACATAGTCCTTCAGGCGCATATCGCCTGCGGGCTTCATGCGAATAGGCAGCGTATTGACGAACATGCCAATCATGCTGCTCTGTTCTTCCAGAGTGCGTCCGCTCATCGCAGTACCGATGACGACGTCCTCGCTTGCGCAGTACTTGCCAAGAGTCATGCCCAGAACGCTCATCAGCAGGCCGTACTGGGTGACGCCCAGCCGTTTTGCGGTTTCACGGATTTTCTGCTTGGGGATGATGCGCAGAATGTCTTCGTCGGCATGCGGCAGAATCTCGGGGCGGGAGGCGTACGTGGGCATTTCGTTTTCAGGAGCGCCGTCTGCAAACACCTCTTTGAAAACGGCCTCCTGAGCGCGCGGATCGCCATGTTCTGCTTGTCACTTCCATGGAGTACTAGG
>JAFQIF010000150.1 GCA_017397695.1 Clostridia bacterium | reverse complement strand
TGTTCAGGAGCACCTGCTCAAGGAAGTCCTCATGGTCTACCGCCTGCAGGGCGTTGGCATCGGCGATAAGCACATCGAGGTCATCGTCCATCAGATGCTGCGCAAGGTCCGCGTCGAGGACGCTGGCGATACCAGCATGCTCCCGGGCTCCATGGTCGATATCTTCCACTTCGAGAAGGAGAACGAGAAGACGATCATGAACGGCGGCCGTCCGGCTGTTGCCAAGCGCATCCTGCTGGGCATCACCAAGGCTGCTCTGGCTACCGAGTCCTTCCTGTCTGCCGCCTCCTTCCAGGAGACGACTCGCGTGCTCACCGAAGCCGCGATCAAGGGCAAGGAAGATCACCTCGTCGGCCTCAAGGAGAATGTCATCATCGGCAAGATCATTCCGGCCGGCACCGGCATGGCGCGCTATCGCGACGTCGAGGTCAAGGAAATGTATTGATTTCCGGCTTGACGGAACACCAAAAAGAATCAAAGACGCCCGGATTTCCGGGCGTCTTTTTCTGTGGTATAATGAATCGAAAGCAGTCGATAAAAGGAGAAAAGCCATGAGTGAACTGACATTCCGCTTCGCGCAGCGCGAGGATACCGAAAAGATCCTCTTCTTCATCCGCGCGCTGGCGAAATACGAGAAGATGGAAGACGAGGTTATCGCCACGCCGGAATTGCTGGAGGAATGGATATTTGACAAGCGGAAGGCTGAGGTCATCTTCCCGATGGTCGATGGAAAGGAGATCGGCTTTGCGCTGTTCTTCCATAATTTTTCGACATTCCTTGGCCGCGCGGGGATGTATCTGGAGGACCTGTATATTCTGGAGGCATACCGCGGCAGGGGCTACGGCAAGGCGACACTGCGCGAGCTGGCGCGCATCGCGCTGGAGCGCGGATGCGGCAGGCTGGAATGGTGGTGCCTGGACTGGAACAAACCGAGCATCGATTTCTATCTGTCTCTGGGCGCGCAGCCTATGGAGGAATGGACAACGTACCGCCTGACGGGCGAGACGCTTAAAAACATGGCGAAAGCAGATTGACAGCGGCCATCCGGCGTGCTAAAATGCTTCTAACCCCATAATTAAAGGCGTTGAAAAGAAGAGTACCCGGCGGGATATGCCGCAGAGAGTCCGGTTTGGTGGGAGCGGACGCAGAAGACGGCGGGGAACATGATCTTGGAGCTGCGCACCGACTGTCCTGTTTGTAAGGGGCACAGGCTGCGATGGGAGCGCCCGTTACAGCGCCGGGGTATCGATGGGCTCATGCGCCTGTCCGTACCTGACAAGGTCCGCGCTGCGAGGCGCGGATAAATGAAGGTGGTATCACGATGCGTCGCCGTCGTCCTTTTTGGACGGCGGCGTTATTTGTTGCATCAAAAAGGAGGACGCATCATGAGAATCAGAAGGTTTGAAGAAAAAGACGCACAGCCGGTTTCGTCGTTGATCGCCCAAACGCTGCGCACGACGAACATTAAAGACTATTCGAGCGAATTCATCGAAAATGAGATAAATGTACTTACGCCGGAATATATCGCCTGGCGCGCAAGCTGGACGCATTTTTACGTCGTCTGCGAGGGTGAAGAGATTATCGGCTGCGGCGCGATCGGGCCGTACTGGGGCAGCGAGACGGAGAGCAGCCTGTTTACGATCTTTGTCCTGCCGGAGCATCAGGGTCGGGGAATCGGCCGAAAGATCGTGCAGACGCTGGAGGAGGATGAATTTGCTCTGCGGGCAAGGCGCATCGAAATCCCTGCGTCGATTACGGCCTGCGCATTCTACAGAAAGCTGGGCTATGCATACAAAAATGGCGTGAGCACAGTCGATGGAGAAGGACTTTACCGGCTTGAAAAATGCCGCTGACCGATTTATATATTCAGATATCTTGACGTGAGTGGCCGGATGTTTTTTGCTATAATCAAAATGAAAGAAGTTTTGTATGAAAGGCGATGAAGCATTGAAGGAGCTTAAGAACAAGATTCTGGAGGCGCTGATTTCGGCGCTGCCGATTACGGCGATCGTTTGCATGATGGGGCTGACGCCGCTATTTGATTTTACCCGGACGGAGCTGATTACGTTTGCCATCGGCGCGGTTTTGCTGGTGGTGGGCATCGGTATGTTCAATCTGGGTGCAGATTTGGCGATGACGCCGATGGGCACACATATCGGCTCCGGCCTTTCGCGCCAGAGGAAACTGGGGCTGCTGCTGTCCGTGTGCTTTGTGCTGGGCATGCTGATTACCGTTGCCGAGCCGGATTTGCAGGTGCTTGCCTCGCAGGTGAGCGCGGTGATGAACGGCACGCTGCTGGTGTATACGGTGGGCGTGGGCGTCGGTGTTTTTCTGCTGGTGGCGGTGCTGCGCATCGTATTCAGGAAGACGCTGGGCAGTATCCTGATGCTGTTTTATATGGCGCTGTTTGCGCTTGCGCTGCTGCTGGTGGTCAGAGGGAATGAAAGCCTGCTTCCGCTGGCGTTTGATTCCGGCGGCGTGACGACAGGACCGATTACCGTCCCGTTCATTATGGCATTGGGCGTGGGTATTTCCGCCGTGCTGGGCGACAGGCACAGCCAGGAGAACAGTTTCGGTCTGGTTGCGCTGTGTTCAATAGGCCCGATCATGGCGGTGCTGCTGCTGGGCGTGTTTTCATCCAACAATCTGACCTATCAGGTGCCGGATTATTCCGTGAGCGCTGATATCCTTGCCGCCTTTGCGCATGCATTCGCCCATACGGCGAAGGAAGTGGCGCTCGCGCTGGGTATGATTGTGCTGTTCTTTGTGGTCTGCCAGGCGTTGTTCCTACGCCTGCCGCACAGAAGCCTGCACCGCATTGCGGTAGGCGTTGCATTCACCTATGTCGGCCTGGTGCTCTTCCTCTCCGGCGTGAATGTGGGCTTCATGCCCATCGGCTACAAGCTCGGCTTCGCCCTGGCGCAGGGAAACAAGGTGTTCCTCACGGTATTCGGCCTGGCGATGGGCGTGCTGGTTGTGCTGGCGGAGCCGGCGATTCACGTGCTCAACCAGCAGGTTGAAGATGTGATGGGCGGCTATGTGACGCGCAGATCCATGACCATCGGCCTGTGCTGCGGCGTGGGTGTGGCCATTGCGCTGTCCATGATCCGCATCGCCTGTGATTTCTCGATCGTGTATTACATCATTCCCGGCTATTTTATCTCGCTGGCGCTGTCGCTGTTTGTGCCGCCGGTATATACGGCCATCGCGTTTGACTCGGGCGGCGTGGCCAGCGGCCCGATGACCAGCTGCTTTATTCTGCCGTTTGCCATCGGCGCGTGCTGCAGCATACAGGGCGAGGACGCCGTGCTGCGCGATGCGTTCGGCGTGGTGGCCCTGGTGGCGATGACGCCGCTGATCACCATTCAGCTGCTGGGCTTTCGCGCTGTGCTCGATCGCCATGTCCGCGAGCATCTGGCGATGCGCCGCATGCTGGATAAGGACGATCAGCAGATCATCAGCTTTATGTAAAGGAGGAGCGGTATGCCAAATAAATTCGATGCGTCGGACATCAAGAAGCTTAAGCTCCTCTTCACCGTGGTGGACAGGAATAAAACGGAGTTTTATCTGGACGTGATCAGTCAGTTTGAGGTGAACTGCCAGCTGGCTGTCGGAGGCAGGGGAACAGCGAATTCGGAGCTGATCGACCTGCTTGGTTTGAATATCCACAAAGCCGTGCTCTTCAGTGTCGTGCGGGAAGACAAGGTAGATGAGATCATGAAGACGCTGGAACAGAAGTTTGCCACGATCAAGAACGGCAAGGGTATCGCCTTTGCTGTGCCGATGAGCAGTGTGATCGGCGTGAATCTGTATCAGTTTTTTGCCAATAACCGGCTGGGGAGGGAAAGCAGATGAAAACAAATGATCATGAGGTCATCTTCGCGATCGTGGATTCGGGCTATGCTGAGGATGTGATGGACGTTGCCCGCGAGCAGGGTGCGCGCGGCGGCACGATTCTGAGCGGCCGAGGCGTAGCCAGGGAGGAAGCGGTGGCGTTCTTCGGCATCCCGCTCCATTCCGAAAAGGAAATCCTGATGATGGTGGTCGAGAAGTCTATCAAGAACAATATCCTCAACGCCATCTACAAGGAGATGGGCATGGGAAAGCCTGCACAGGGCATTGCGTTTTCCCTGCCGGTGAGCGACGTGGCGGGACTGGTCAAGGAGCATGAGACACAGGAAGCAAAAGACTGATGAAGCAAAGCGGCTGTGCAGATGAGCAGCCGCTTTTTGTATAACAGAATTGACAAATAAATATCGAAGTGATACAATGAACACACAGACAGCAGGTGCTGTCAGGCATGAAACCGACAAAGAGAGAAGATATAAGGAGGGCGTTTCCCATGGCGAATCGTATCGTTCTGAACCCCATTTCCTATCACGGCAAGGGTGCGATTGAGAGTATTGTGCCGGAGCTCACTTCACGCGGCTACAAGAAGGCCTTTGTCTGCTCCGATCCGGATCTGGTTAAGTTCGGTGTGACCAAGAAGGTGACCGATCTGCTGGATGCGGCGGGCTTTGCGTATGAGGTTTACAGCGAGATCAAGCCGAACCCGACCATCGAGAACGTGCTTTCCGGCGTGGAAGCTTACAAGGCCTGCGGCGCGGACTGCATCGTGACCATCGGCGGCGGCTCCTCCATGGATACCGCGAAGGCTGTCGGCATCATCATCAATAATCCGGAATTCGCGGACGTGCGCTCCCTGGAGGGCGTCGCGCCGACGAAGAACAAGACCGTCTTCACCATTGCTGTGCCCACCACTGCCGGCACTGCGGCCGAAGTTACCATCAACTACGTCATCACCGACGTTCAGAAGAAACGCAAGTTTGTCTGTGTCGACGTACACGATATCCCGGAAGTCGCCGTCGTCGATCCGGACATGATGTCCACCATGCCCAAGGGACTGACTGC
>JAFQIF010000149.1 GCA_017397695.1 Clostridia bacterium | reverse complement strand
GACTCTGCTGCGGCCCGATCTGCTTCATCAAGACGCAGTTCCACTTCGTCTGTCAGCGCTGCATACTGCTCAAGGCTCAGCACAACCATAGAACCATAACCGTTTTTCGTTAGATAGACGGGGCTTCCTTTTTTCACAATATCCTCAATCTCTGGAAACTTATTTCTCAAATCCGATACCGGACGAATGTTAATCATCTCAAGCACCTCCACATCTTTCTATCCATATTTTATCCGAATTTTATCATTCATGCAACAGGAAAATAGTGGAAATCAAAAAGCAGGGAGTTTGAATCCCCCTGCAATCTATATCATGTCAAGAAAGAACGTGATCAGGCCGACAATAATCGAACTTGAAATGCCATACACCAGCACCGGCCCAGCAAGCGTAAAGAGCTTCGCGCCAACGCCCATAACGAGGCCCTCACGTCTGAATTCCATGGCCGGCGATACAACCGAATTAGCAAAACCAGTAATCGGAACAATGCTGCCTGCACCGGCATATTTTCCGATCCGGTCGTACACGCCCAAACCGGTGAGAAGCGCAGATATGAAAACCAAGCAGATGCTTGTGGCCGCAGATGAGCTTTGTACGCCCCATTGCAGACCACGTGCAAAGATATCCATAATTCCCTGACCAACCATGCAAATGACACCGCCAACCCAGAATGAACGATACAACCCTGTTCTGATCTCACTACGCGGAGAGAGACGCGCGACTAACTGAGCATAACGTCGAACTTCCTTTTGGTGTTTTTTACTGTCCATGTATATTCTCCCTTCTTGGTTGGACCTTCAATCCATCGGGTACAGGACGCACGCGAATCTCCCGCGCTCCAGGACGCGGAACTGCCTCCAGCGAATATGAAATCAGATTATGCCTAAGCGTACGCATATCGATCGCCTCCGTCTTCTTTATGCATATAGAATTGGCGATCCATCGTAATTCTATTCGCCAAAGCAGTACGTATCTCCAATACAATCATTTGCTCGACGTCATTGCAGATACTGCTCGCTTTCTTCTGCCCGAAGCAAGGACTTGAAATTTCTTATATCTTTCTTTGTGGCAAAAATATAAGATGCCACTTGACTTTCTCATCGCTTTTGTTTATAATATTCGGGTCTGGATACGACTTTCCATCTGACCGTGGCACCGAGCAGGGTCGCGCATTACGCTGGTGCGGCACGTCATAGCCGCTCCCTCTTCCAGCGGAGTCAATGGGAATGGAGCAAAAAATGAATATTTGTTCATTTTTTGTGTGCAGGTTGCATTTTCCATGTATCTTTGATATACTGATTCCTGTTGATGATTTTTCAAACTATTTGGAGGGAAACAATTATGCCGAACATTAAGTCCGCTATCAAGCGTGTCAGCGTTACCGAGCGCAAGACTCTGCGCAATAAGATGGTCAAGTCCGCCACCAAGACCGCGATGAAGAAGTTCAACGTCAACATGACTGCTGAGACTCTGGTCTCTGCTTCTGCTGCTGTTGATAAGGCTGCTGCGAAGGGTGTCATCTCCAAGAACGCCGCCAACCGCCAGAAGGCCCGCATGGCCCGCGCGCTGAACAAGGCTTAATCATTCACCCACTCTCGATTCGGGAGTGGGTTTTTTATTCTCCTTTATTCACATATAAAAGAGCCGCTATTTTAGCGGCTCTTTTGTATAATCAGGAAAACATACTTTCCAATTCCTCATATTTCTCATGCGTAATAAGCGCATCCTGATCCGTTCCAACCAGATGAACGACATAGGTCCAACGCCCATATGGCGTAATTGAATCAATCACGTTCAAATTGATGATATAGGACTTATGACAGCGGAAGAAAATCTGAGGATCTAAACGCTGCTCCACATCACCCAATGCCTCACTAGTTTCAAATCGTCTGCCACCCGTGGCATAGAGGACCGTAGAGCGGTTCTCACGCTGAACAAGCAGGATATCCGCCTGATTAACGAAATTGACGCCTTCCTTATGATGAAGCATGATCCGTCCCGTCGCAGCACCTCTTGCACGGATCGCCGTAACAGAAGCATCCTGCAGCGGCGCATGATGCGCATTTGGCAGGCATTTGGCCTGACGGATACGCTCAAGTGTCTTCATGACGCGTTCCATTTTAAACGGCTTAACCATGTAATCGAACGCGTACACCTCAAATGCCTGAGCCATGTAATCATCATGTGCAGTAGCAAAAACGATAATGATATGGGGATCCGTATCCTGAATCGCTTTCGCGCACTCCAAACCCGTCAACCCTGGCATTTCCACGTCGAGAAAGCAAACATGAGGCTTGTACTGTTCCACAAGCCCAAGTACGTCCTTTCCGTTGTCCGCCTCAGCGCAGAGCGTAAACCCCTCCGCTTTGGCAATCATTTTGCGCAGGATCAAACGCATGCCTTCCTGATCGTCGGCGATGATCACTCGAATCTCGTTATCCATGATATCCCTGCCTGTTTCTCTGCATTGATTTGCGCTCATGCGGCCTGACGAGAATTTCGCTCATGATCACGCCGTGCAGTACATCCTGCCTGAGCATATCAGCGTAGTCATCCATTCGCTCTTCCGGTTCTTCTTGCATGGTGTGTCCTCCAGCGTGGCAAGGGTCTTCGCCCTCGGCAGCCATACACATCTGTATCGGTGTGACCTCATGCCAGTGCAGTGGCTTTTTGTCACAATCATCACGTGCCTCTGCGTACTTTGTATTCTGTGTATGCCCAAACGCAGCATCAAAGCCGGCAGCTGTCTCCCGGTTCCGCTTCATCTGGTGCACATCTGCGCGCTCTCCCTCGCGCGCCGAACGCATTGGCAAACGCTTTTTCTTCTTTTTTCCCTTTTTGCTCGAAGAAGCCGCAATAAGATAGATGATCAGAAAAAGGAGCAGTATCGGAAAATCTTCCACGGCGATCCCTCCTTCCGATACGTTCACTTATTTCTTCGGAGCGTTCTGCGCGCCGCCGATCGTAGCGATCGATTCGCGCATCGTGGTGTCAGCAATGGTATTCTGCATCTGATAGTAGTCCATGACGCCCAGTTTGCCTTCGCGCAGCGCAGCAGCCATAGCTTTGGGAACTTCAGCCTCCGCTTCAATGACTTTGGCACGCTGTTCCTGCGCAGCAGCCTTCATCTCCTGTTCGCGGGCTACAGCCATCGCCCTGCGTTCCTCTGCCTTTGCCTGCGCTATGCGGCGATCTGCTTCCGCCTGATCCATCTGCAGCTGCGCACCAACGTTTCGACCAACATCCACATCCGCAATATCAATAGACAGAATCTCAAAAGCAGTACCAGCGTCAAGGCCTTTGCCCAGAACGGTACGAGAAATCAGATCAGGATTCTCAAGAACCTCCTTGTGCGTCTGCGCAGAACCGACGGTGGTTACAATACCCTCGCCAACACGGGCAACAATCGTTTCCTCGCCCGCACCGCCTACAAGACGATCAATATTCGCGCGTACGGTAACGCGAGCCTTAGCACGCAGCTCAATGCCATCTTTGGCAATCGCAGCGACGACCGGTGTTTCAATCACACGCGGATTGACGCTCATCTGTACCGCCTGCAGCACATCGCGACCTGCCAGGTCAATAGCGCAGGCTTCCGGGAAATCCAGCTTGATATTTGCGCCACGCGCCGTAATGAGCGCCGTAATCACGCGATCCAGATTGCCGCCGGCAAGATAATGCGCTTCCATCTTGCTGATTTCCATTGCAAGACCAGCCTTCTCCGCCTTAATCAGAGGACCGACAATCTTCGCAGGAGACACACGACGTATCTTCATGCCGATGAGCGTAAAAATCGAAACATGAACGCCGGAAGCCAGCGCGCTGACCCACAGGCTCAGCGGCACAAAGCTTAGGAAAACAATCAGAATGACAATCGCGGTAAACAGCAAAGCAAAGCCTTCGATCATGATACATTCTCCCCTCTTATATGGTAGATATAGGCTCTCAGGCGCTCTGCCTGAGTCTGACAACAATACGTGTACCGTCCACACTGACGATTTCAATAGGCATACCGCGTTCAATGAAACCGCCTTCAGTAACAACATTCAGACGAACGCCGTCAAAATCGCCAATACCAGCAGGACGCAGGGCGCTGGTCGTTTTTCCAGCTTTACCTACGAGCACTTGCATATCCTGGCGCGCACGAAGCTCATCCTTGTCGCTGAGAAACAGCTCGGAATGATGCATCCGACCATTGGACGCACGCCGTAGCACAGCCGACACCACCAAAGCCAGCACAGCAATAGCAACAAGCAGGATCATCGTTGCAACGAGTACCCCGTGGTTCATGGCGGCGATCACCACGCCTGCAGCCAGCAGTACAATGCCTGAAATACCCGGGAGGCCAAATCCCGGCAAAAACACTTCAACGATTACCATAACGCTGCCAAGAAGCAGACACAAGGCAATCGGTAGATTCGCAATCAGATTGGCAAACACGATGGTTCCCCCTTTCTTCTGTAAAGCCAGCATAACACAAGTCGGATATGAAAGAAAGGCTTTCTGTCTCAAATGTCCGTTTTTGTGACTGAAAGCGCAGTTCACACTATCCCGCGAATATGCCGGGCAAGGGCGCGCACATCCTGCTCATAAACGCTCTCCAGCGAACGATTATAAATCAGGCTCGCCGGATGATAGAGCGCAAATAGCGGCAATCCCGTTTCTCCGGCTTCAATCAAGCTGCCATGAACCTGGCCAATCGTATGACGCGAATTCGTAAGGGCCTGCAGTGGCACATTGCCCAACGTCGCGATCATTTGAGGTTGGATTTCTTCGATCTCACGAATCAGCCATGGGCGAAATAGGGCAACCTCCTCTTTCGTTGGCGGTCGATTAGAAATTCTGCCCGTTTTTCCCGTCTTTGTCGGCCTGATCTTCACGGCATTGGAAATATAGATTTCCTCACGACGCAGCTGAGCAAGCTCCAGAAAATGATCCAGGTTTTTGCCTGCCTTGCCCACAAACGGACGCCCCAGCATCGTTTCATGCTCGCCCGGCGCTTCGCCGATGAGCATCAGGCACGGACGCACAGGTCCTTCCCCAAAGACCAAAGCGTTTTCCCGTTCCGGGAGAATACCCGCCATGAACGCACGAAGTTCCCGCTTATATGTTTCTCTTACGTCCATCGACATCCCCTCCTCTTCTTTTTCATGGAAGCTATGACAGCAAGAATGAATGCACGGTATATCAAACCCTGCGCTCATAAACACCCAGCTCCATCAGTTTATCCCGAATGGCCTTGAAATCCTCCCATGCAGGGCGCTTTTTATCCAGATCGCGCAAAAGCGCAGCTGGATGATATGTTGGCATAAACCACACGCCCTTTCTGAGCTGCCATACACCGCGATCTCTCGTGATGCGCATATGATCACCCAGCAAAGCACGCGTTGGCGTGGAACCAAGACAGACAATCACCTTAGGACGTACCAACGCTACCTGCTGGCGCAGATAATCCATGCAGGCAGCACGCTCATCCGCTTCCGGCACACGATTCTGAGGCGGCCGGCATTTGACAATATTGCAGATGTAAACCTGATCACGTGTCATACCAATCGCAGCGAGCATTTTATCCAGCAGCTGACCAGCAGCCCCTACGAACGGCCTGCCAGTAAGATCCTCCTGCTGCCCCGGCCCCTCGCCGATAAACATCAGGCTGGCATGCAGATCGCCTTCTCCAAGCACAACGTGATTTCTCGTCTGGCAGAGCCTGCACTTCTCGCAGGAATATGCCTCCTGCGTGAGCGTCGGCCAGGATGTATTCATGTTCATCGCTCCTTCTGTATGCAAAAATGCAGCATCCTCCCGCAGGAAGAAGCTGCATCATTTATTTGCGCTGTCTGTGATGATCACGGCATCAGTAATATTATCCGTAAGATCAGCGAATGTAATGGCAAGATCCTGACGCAGCCAAGAATAAAGGCTGCCCAGCATCAGCATCAGCACAACGATGGCAAGTGACGCCGCAGCAACGCCGAAAACGTCCATCACGCCTGCAGCCACGCGATAGCCAATATGATTCTTCTGTTTCTTATTCTTCACGCGACCGCCTCCCTCACGTTGATTGATTTATTGTACAATGAAGGATATCCCCCTGTCAAGGAAACTGTACTTCATAAATAATCCATCCAGGCCCCAATCGTTTCTTCACGGCCGGTAAGCATACCATGATCCAGCAAATGCTCGAAATCATGTTGTCTGAGAACTTCATAGGTAACAATAGCCACAGAATTTGAGAGATTTAAGCTCCGCGCACCTTCAACCATGGGAATACGGATACAGTGATCATACACGCGCTTCAGAAGATTCTCCGGTAGACCACGTGATTCACGGCCAAAAACAAGAAACACCTCGCTGGGATAATCTACCTGTGCATAGCTCTTGGGTGCCTTCGTGCTGGCATAATAGAATGCAGCATCCGGATAACGCTTAAGAACGTCGGAAAAGTCCGGATGAACATGTAGTTTCACCAGCGGCCAGTAATCCAGGCCTGCGCGCTTTAAATACTTATCATCCAACTGATAGCCAAGCGGCTCTACAAGATGCAGCTCGCTGCCTGTAGCAGCACACGTACGGGCAATATTGCCCGTATTCTGAGGAATCTCCGGTTCAACGAGAACAATATGAATCATGATGCCTCCGCAATTCTGTATCACTTTCCTGAACATATTTTACTGCAAATCGCTCCAGCACGCAAGCCGCTTGACAAGCAACATATACACCATGTATCATAGCTTTGTTATCAAAAGGAGGCATTCTCTTGAAATACAATGCAAAAGCACGTGGCATGGCTATGCTGATCTTCGTCAATGTGATGTGGGGCCTGTCGTTCATCTTTTCCAAGACTGCGCTGAGCGAAGGCATGCCCGTTATGACGCTGGCCTTCTGGCGCTATACGCTTACGGCAGCCATGATGATCCCCCTGTGCCTGAAGATGGAAGGCGGTATTCGTCTGGGCAAATGGGCGCCCAGAGCACTGGCAACAACGCTGCTGGGCATCACTGTGTATTTTTTCTTTGAGTATTCCGGGCTTCAGCGTACAACCGCATCTGCTGCCTCGCTCATTCTTGCGCTGGTTCCAATGCTTACGTTGCTTTTCCGTGTCCTGTTTGAGCGCGAGAGAATCAGCGCAATGCGCTGGTTTGCCGTTGCGCTCTCCCTCATCGGCGCCTATTTTGTCATCATGACCGATGGCGGCGAAGGCACCGGCACGCTCATCGGCAATCTGCTCATGGTCTGCGCCTGCCTGTGCTGGACAGGATATATTTTGACGACGCCCAAGCTGATGGCAGCCTGCTCCTCTATGCGCGTATCCACCTGGCAAGCCGCTGCGGCAACCATTACGCTTGCGCCTTTTGCCATCGCAGAGCGCAGCAGCTGGGTTCCCATTTCTGCGACGGCATGGCTATGTATTTTTCTGCTGGCGGCCGTCTGCTCTGCCTTGTGTTATGTGCTTTATAATGAGGCAATCCGCTTTGTCGATTCGTTGAGCGTGTCGCTAACAATCAACCTGAATCCTGTTGCAGCATGTATCGGAGGCGCGTTGCTGCTGCAGGAAGCGCTAACGCCCATGCAGCTCTTCGGTGGTGTGCTGATCATCCTGTCCATGATTGTAGATACGCTGGAAACCAGCGGTTTATTTGCGAAAAAAACTTGACTTTCATACATCCACATCATATAATACGCTTCAGAGGCATTGATGGGAACAAGTACGATCATCCATCCCTGATCAAGAGAGCTGTCGGTAGGTGCAAGGCAGTATCAGAAGATGATCTGAATACATCCCGGAGCTCGGCCCCGAACGGTTTTCTTAGTAGGCCGCCGCCGGTTACGCCGGATACAGCGTAGTGCCCGTGATTGCGGGCAATGAGGAGGTTTTCCGCAAGGGAGCCTTAAACGGAAGTGGTACCGCGTAGTTTCACGCCTTCCAGTTTTCTTGGGGGGCGTTTTTATTATGCTCTCCTGCCCAATTCTATGATTCGGAGGGACCTAACATGGCACAGCACATCCTCGACATCCTCAAGGACCGCGGCTTTATCGCGCAGGTAACCTACGAGGAGGATCTCTACAAGCAACTGGAGAATCCGACCACCTTCTACGTCGGCTTCGATCCGACCGCCGATTCCCTGCACATCGGCCACTACATTCCAATCATGGCGATGGCGCACATGCAGCGCGCCGGCCACAAGCCGATCGCACTGATGGGCGGCGGTACAGCAATGATCGGCGATCCGTCCGGCAAAACCGATATGCGCAAGATGATGACCGTCGAGACCATCGACAACAACGTTGCGCAGATCAAGCAGCAGATGGCTCGCTTCCTGGATTTCTCCGAGGGCCAGGCGATCATCGTCAACAACGGCGACTGGCTGCGTCATCTGAACTTCATTGACTTCATGCGCGACATCGGCTCCACCTTCTCCGTCAACAAGATGCTGACCGCCGATTGCTACAAGGCTCGTATGGCCACCGAGAATGGTCTGAGCTTCCTGGAGTTCACCTACATGCTCATGCAGAGCTACGACTTCCTTGAACTCTACAAGCGCTATGGCTGCCGCCTGCAGATGGGCGGCAATGACCAGTGGAGCAACATGCTCGGTGGCGCGGATCTCATCCGCCGCAAGGAACAGACCAGTGCGTTTGCCTGCACGTTCCAGCTGCTGCTCACCCATGACGGCCGCAAGATGGGCAAGACCGAGAAAGGTGCCCTCTGGCTTTCTGCCGAAAAAACCAGCCCATATGACTTCTATCAGTACTGGCGCAACATTGATGACAAGGACGTCGAGAAGTGTCTGGGCCTGCTGACTTTCCTGTCGATGGACGAAGTTCGCCGTCTGGGCGCGCTGGAAGGCAGCCAGATCAACGAAGCCAAGAAGGTGCTCGCATACGAAGTCACTAAGCTTGTGCACGGCGAGGATGAAGCTGTCAAGGCTCAGGAAGCTGCTGCCGCGCTCTTCGGCGGCGCTGGCATGGGCGGCTCCATTCCGACTACTGAGCTGACGAAGGATGACCTTGCAAACGACGCCCGTGTGACCACGCTGCTTGCGATGAGCAAAATTGCGCCGTCCAATTCCGCTGCGCGCCGACTGATTCAGGGCGGCGGCGTTGCTGTGAACGACGAGAAGATCACCGACGTGAACGCTGTTGTCACCGAGGAGATGTTCGCGGGCGACGGCTTGATGCTGCGCTCCGGCAAGAAGAAGTTCCACCTCTTCGTTCTCAAGTAATCCCTTATCCGCCGGACGTCTTTTGCGGCGTCCGGCGGTTTTGTCTCTCTACCCCAACCATGCTTCTGTGAGGGATCATCATGGCAGATCAGCTTTCCTACAAAACATTGCGAGAGGAAAACTCCGAAGAGTTTATCATCAACAAATCCCGTTTCATCGGCTACGGCTGTCCCTGCCGGACTGAAGAGGAAGCGCTGGCCTTCCTCACCCGCATTCGTCAGAAGCACAAGGACGCCACGCACAATTGCTACGCTTACATCATCGGGCTCAACAGCGGCATCATGCGCTACAGCGATGACGGCGAGCCCGGCGGCACAGCAGGCATGCCGATCATCGAAGTCATGAAAGCACGCGGCGTAGTGAACTGTGCCGTGGTTGTCACGCGGTACTTTGGTGGTATCCTTCTGGGGGCAGGCGGTCTGGTTCGTGCGTATGCACAGGGCAGTAAGACTGCGCTGGATGCGGCGGGCGTCGTCGTGATGGAAAAGAGCTCGCGCTACATGGTCGAGGTCGATTACTCTACATGGCAGCGGTTGGAATACTTCCTGCGCTCTGCTCCGGTGATCATTGAGCATAACGAATTCGGCGCGAGCGTCGTTTGTACGCTGATGGTGCGCGTGAAGGACGCTGAGAATCTGCTTTCTGAGATTACACGTATCACTGACGGCAAAGCAGAAACGCTTGAGGACGGAGAGCTATATTATCCGTGGCCGGACGAGGAGTGATGGAGTTACGCCGGGCTGCCGCCCGGACCTGCTCGGGGACATTGTCCCCAAACCCCTTCTTCGCTTCGCGGCGGTTTTAAGAAGAATTACATAAAAAGACGCTCATGTACGAGCATCTTTTTCAGACTATCGGTTTGTTTTAAGATATGTATAAAAGAAGACTGCCGCATAAGCGACAGTCTTCTTTATTATACCAATCTCTAGCACCACAAAGCTTCTTACAATCAGCTTAGCAGGTATCAGAGCGCCTTCCGCGCAAACGATACCAGTTAGAAGCAAGGCGATGCGCAGTGGGTGCGGACTCATCCCGCTTAGACGGGCATCGTCTTGTTCTCAGCGTTGAGCATCGTGTTGTCAATCTTCAGCTGCTGAGCCTGACGATACTGGAAGAACTTCGGAGCAACCTTCGGGAACAAGGCGTAAGACAGGACGTCCTCCTCCTGCGTGTAGTACTCACGGATTTCCTCACGATATTTATCCATCTCCGGCTTGAGCAGGTCAGCCGGACGGCAGGTGATGACCTCGGCGTCGCCGATGGCGAGCTTACGGACTTCCTCATTCACCTCAGCCGGCAGACGGCCATATTCGCCCTTCAGCAGGCCCTTGGACTCGTTCGGGAAGGTCTTATAACGACCAAACAGAACGTTCATAACCGCCTGAGTACCGACAATCTGAGAGGTCGGGGTGACCAGCGGCGGATAGCCGAAGTCCTTACGAACGCGCGGGATCTCAGCCAGAACGTCATAGTACTTATCCATGGCGTTGAACTGCTTGAGCTGGCCAATCATGTTGGAAAGCATGCCGCCCGGGACCTGATACTTCAGGGTGTTGGCGTCAACGCTCAGAACCTTAGAGGTATCGCGCCAGCCGTCCTTGCTCAGACGGTCGGCAACCTTACGGAAGTGCACAGCACACTCGCTCATCAGATCCATGTCCAGACCCGGATCCCATTCGGTGCCCTTCAGGGTCGCGCACAGGGACTCGGTCGCCGGCTGGGCAGTACCCTCGGCCAGCGGGGACAGCGCGGTATCCACGATGTCGCAGCCCGCTTCGATGGCCTTGAGGATGGTCATCGCGCCGGTGCCGGCGGTGTTGTGGGTATGCAGGTGGATCGGGAGCTTGGTGTTGGCCTTGAGCTTCTTGACGAGGCTGTAGGCATCATACGGCAGGAGCAGGTTCGCCATATCCTTGATGCAAATGGCGTCCGCGCCCATCTCCTCGATCTCCTTGGCCAGCTTCACGAAATACTCCTCGGTATGCACCGGGCTGATGGTGTAGCTGATGGCGATCTCACAGATGCCGCCATATTTCTTGGTGGACTTGACAGCCTGCTCGAGGTTGCGCAGGTCGTTCAGAGCATCGAAGATACGGATGATGTCAATACCGTTCTCGATTGCCTTCTTAACGAACGCATCAACCACGTCATCCGCATAGTGCTTGTAGCCCAGAATGTTCTGGCCGCGGAAGAGCATCTGCAGCTTGGTGTTGGGCATCTTCGCCTTCAGCTGGCGCAGACGCTCCCACGGATCTTCGTTCAGGAAGCGCAGGCAGCTGTCAAACGTCGCGCCGCCCCAGCACTCCACAGAGTAGTAGCCGACCTTGTCGAGCTTTTCAGCGACCGGCAGCATTTCATCCAGGCGCATACGGGTCGCGCCCTGAGACTGATGCGCGTCGCGCAGAATGGTATCGGTGATAAGCACCTTGCCCATGTCTCATTTCCTCCTTAAATCAGTCCGCTTATCAAGCGGGACCGCTCCCCTGCCGGATTTATCCGGCAGGGAAAGCGCAATTGGGTTGAATTAGCCGAACATGGAGATGAACACGCCCGCGGCAACGGCAGAGCCGATAACGCCGGCGACGTTCGGGCCCATAGCATGCATGAGCAGGAAGTTGGCCGGGTTCTCCTGCTGGCCGACCTT